>NZ_JAVRCK010000024.1:0-95488 GCF_034530815.1 Nostoc sp. DedSLP03 | reverse complement strand
TTATCTTAATGGGTTGCTTGCAATTTGAGTCTTTCTGCCAAAAGTGGATGCTCCCCTTTTCAAACCGATCGGTAAATTACTGAAGAAGCCAAAATATCGATGGCAATTTGCTATGTTTGAGGTAAAGAATTGAGGGCACAGCATTGCTGTACCCCTACAACATATTTGGTTCAAATAAACGAAAACTGTTGTAAAACATTAACAATTACTTACCACTATAAAAAAAGGCAATTTCTTTTTCTTTTAGAGGTGCGAAATCAGCATCTACAAGTAATTGGTCGAGTTCTGCTTGGGGAATGTGTTTTGCGCCAATTCGTACAATGCGCGATCGCATAGTATTAGATACACCACTGCGCTGTCTATTAGCTTCTAGGGCCATAACTTTACTATAAAGTTCTAGCTTGGCAGGTGGAATGGGAGAACCATCAAAATCAATTCCCTGTGCGATCGCTTCATCAATCGCATCAGCTCCTGTAGTAGTTTGATTTCCTGGGTTAGTTTCGGTAGGCATAGTGATTTACTCTTCTTCGCTATGGGTAGATTTTACCAGCCTTACTGACACCAAAGTTGCCCGAACTCACGTTTACAGAAGTTTTCATGTATTTGCACTACTTCTGTTGTTGTAGGGACGCAAAGCTTTACGCCCCTACAACTGCATGGTCTCTTTACTAATCACGAGCTTGTCGCGTCACCACACCACCAATAAATGCCCCTAAAATAGTGCCTGTCCATAGCCCTGTTGTGCTACCTTGCCACATTGCACCTGGCGTCATCCAAGCATTGCACATCTCCTTTAAACCCCAAGGTTGGTTTTGACACTTTTGAGTATGGAGCATTATGGTAATTTGCCCACTAGTGTAAGCACCAAAAAAACCTGATAAGAGCGCCAAGAAAGTGCAAATTAAAATTCTGTTTTTTGTCATTTGTCATTAGTCATTAGTCATTAGACATCTTGCAAAAGTAACAAATGCCAAGATGTTGGGCAAAGGTTAAAGGTTACTGGATTTGGGAAAATTCTATACCTTTACCCTTTACCCCTTACCCTTTTCCCACAATGTCAAGAAGTCTATTAGTCATTGGTCATTATGCCCCATGCCCAATGCCCCATTCCCAATCAACCTGTATTTCTCATCCCAGCAGCAATCCCATTAATAGTTAACAATGCTCCTCGCAGTAACTCGCCTTTGCTGTAACGAGAATGAATTACTCCAGAGGTAGCAGTAGTATTTTGGGACTGCCGTAGACGCTTGAGTAGTGAAACTTGAATAAATCCCAAGGGGACAATTGTCCCATTCCTTAACTGCACAGATCGTTGCAATATTGGATCGCCATCTAACAGTCGATTGTGATCGGTGATTTTTAACACCAAATCCCTTGTCAGATAGAACTCGCTAGCAATTTGCTCAAAAACCTTGGCAAAACGAAGTTGATCTTCTGGTTTTGAGAGTTCTTGGACGTAGTGGTTTGCCATTTGCATATCTACTTTTGCCAAAGTCATCTCAGCCTTAGAAATCACCATCTTGAAAAAGGGCCACTTAACGTAAAAGTAGCGCAGTAATTTCAAGTGTTCTTCTGGTTCTGCGTTCAGGAATTCTTGTAAGGCGGTGCCAACGCCATACCAGGAAGGAAGTAAAAAGCGGGTTTGCGTCCAGCTAAATACCCAAGGAATAGCTCGCAGACTGCTTAAATCTTTTTTACCAGATGGACGACGGGCGGGACGGGAACTAATTTGCAGTTGACTAATTTCTTCAATGGGGGTTACTTCGTGGAAGAAATCAACAAAATCAGGCTGTTCGTAGATTAAAGCTCGATAATGTTGACGCGATCGCACTGCTAATTCTTCCATAATCTCATTCCAGGGTTCAATATCATCAAACCCTGTTCGCAAGAGGCTAGCTTGAATCACAGCCGTGGTGATGGTTTCCATGTGATACAAAGCCAAGTCCAACAAGGAATATTTGGAAGCTAAAACTTCTCCTTGTTCGGTAATCTTGATTCGCCCATTGATACTATGACCTGGTTGAGCCAAAATCGCTTCGTAAGCAGGGCCCCCGCCTCGTCCCACAGAACCGCCGCGTCCGTGGAAAATTCGCAAATTTAGGTCGTAGTTTTCTGCTATTTGTTGCAGTGATTTTTGAGCTTTATGAATTTCCCAATTACTGCTTAAAAAACCAGAGTCTTTGTTGCTGTCAGAATACCCCAGCATTACTTCTTGTAAGTTGGGGGTGATGGAGGAGGCAGGAGAGCAGGGGAGCAGGGGAGCAGGGGAGGCAGGGGGGGCAGGGGGGGCAGGGGAGGGTGAATTTTCATCTGCACCTTCTGTTTTTGTCTGTTCGTAACCACCGGCTAATAAAGCGCGATATAACGGCAGTTCAAACAGTTTCCGCATGACGCTTCTAGAGCGTTGTAAATCTTCTACTGTCTCAAATAGGGGGATAACTTGAATAGTTCCGACGGCAATGGCGGGGTCAAAAAGTCTGGCTTCTTTGGCTAAAAGCAATACTTCCAGCACGTCGCTCACGTCGCGGCACATACTGATAATGTAAGTTTGGCAGATGTTCAGACCAAATTCTTGTTGGAGCGATCGCACGACGCGAAAGGTTTCAATGACATCGTTGGTTTTTTCGGAAAATGGCAATTCTGCGGGAATTAATGGTCTGCGGGTTTGCAGTTCGCCTGTAAGCCAAGCAACTTTTTGCTCCTCGGATAGTTCGTTGTAAGGTTGGGGTAATATTTGCAGGTATTCCAGTATTTCATTGAGCGCGTCGGCGTGGCGGGATGATTCTTGGCGGATATCTAACTGTGTCAAGTTAAAGCCAAAAATTTCTACCTGACAAATCAGATTTTCTAATTCTCGACAACTTAAACCTGTTTCTGTTAAGTTGCGCTGAATCATCCGCAGTTCTGCTAAAAAATCGGCTCCCGAACGATACAGGGGGCTGTCTTGATTTGTTGGCGTTTCCCGATTGTACAAAGCTATATTGCGATCGCGAGTATTTTCCAGCCGTTTCAGTACGTAAGCCAGTTTGAGCCGATAAGGTTCTTGTCGATAACGCAGTGCCAGTGCATCGTAGACTTCACTCAATTGGGACTGATCCAATTCTAGAGATTCCAGTAAGTCTGGTAAAACATCACTCCAGTGCATCGACACACTCAACAATTCAATCAGATTTTTCACTGACTGAATATATCTCCCGATCACCATTTTGCGCTGATAGCAAGCTGTTTTCCAGGTGATTTCAGGTGTGACTGATGGGTTTCCATCTCTGTCTGAGCCTACCCATGAACCAAAAGAGCAAAAGTTTTTACTCGGTGGTTCAAGCCAAGGAAAGGTATTGGATAGAGCGTGTTTGAAACGTTTATACAGTTGGGGAATGCCATCAAATAAAACTTCTTGGAAGTAGTGCAGGGCATAATCTACTTCATCTAGCACTGTGGGTTTGAACTGGTGAAGTTCATCTGTACGCCACCACAGGCGAATCTCTTCGAGCAATTGTTCGCGGACATCTACTGCTTCCCAAGGATATGCTCCCGGTGTACTCCCAGAGTGATTTTCCAAGGTATCCAGTTTTTGCAAAAGTTGTACCACCTGTCGCTGCTTATCCCGGATGGTATGACGAACAATTTCCGTCGGATGCGCTGTAAAAACTAACCGCACATCCAGATGTGCAATTAGACGTTGAATTTGCTGGGGTGGGACATTTAGTTTGAATAAATAGGGAAACAAGGCAGCAAAAGTACCTTTTGGTTTGACTTGCGCCTTTTCAAGATAATTCTTTTTGAGAAAGGCTGCTGCTATTCCCTTGCTAACAGGCGCGTCATCTTCTCTTTGATTAGAGGAATAGTTAACATTAGACGGTGTTTCCGGCTCCATAGCCTCTGTTTCTGCTTCATAACGACTCAATTGCTGCCGTTGTTCGTATTCCTGCTCTATGATGTTAATCAGCTGAAAATACAGAGCGAAAGCACGAGCTGCGCGAATTGCTTCGTTGATATTTAGTTGTTCAATTAATTTGACGGCTGAGGATGCTTGGTCATTCGTTGCTTGTCCTTCTGGCGAACATAGATCGCGCAACTCACGCAACAAGTCTACCATATTTTGACCGCATTCTTGCCGGAGAACTGACTCCCACAATTCTTCCACTACCTGGAGACGATGACGTAAAAATAATTCCGACACCGGGTATATATCAGCAGTTTGAGACGAAGAGTATAAAAGGGAACCCATATTCTCTATTCTTGTAAAGCTAATTACTGTTTACGGTTCTAGGTTTTGCACTTAATGCTCGCTGGGTTGTTCCTGAGCAAATAATTATTTGGTGTATATCTTCTCATCTTGATTGATTTCGCGTTCATCTGGGAAATCTAGATTGGGTAGGCGATCGCCTCGAAATAATTCTTCACTAGCTTCTCCTATGGCTTCTAGTGCTCTTACTGTAGTTTTTCCAGTAATCAGCAGCAGTAATATAGACGCTGTACCTATTTGTAAAAGGAGTGATTGAGGAATGGGAAACAAATCCAGATTGGATGCGGGGTTAGGTGAAGACTGTTGGTTAGTAGGAGGCATTGCTAATTTTTGGTTATGGGAATTATGAGTAAAAAGGAGTTAGGAGTTAGGATGACTCCAACGATAAAGGGATGGAGTTGAAATGAGATAAGCTTATTATTTGTTTCGCCGATCCGGGGCATTAGCGCAGTAGGACACAAATCCGGCTTTAAAAGACAAGTCATCAACCAGTCATATAGAATTATTCTGACTCCTGGCTCCTAACTTTTAACTCTTGTACAGACGCGATTAATCGCGTCTCTACTCCTAACTTCTGATTTCTGACTCCCTATTAGTAAAATAAACGCAAAACTCAACATTAGTCAGACTTGCAACCTATACAAGACTATCTTGTCCGATTTTGTGAGCTACGAAGGTAACAAAATTGTTAAAAAAAAACGTCAGAGTGTGATAAACCTATGGTTCTAGTTTACAAGTGCAGGCACTATCCCCCAACCATCGCTGACTGTAAAGTTAACTGAGCATGAAAACAGTAGTACCAGATCGCCAGCAGTCCTTAGTGCAATGGGTAAGCCAAGCAACAGGGATCAACACTTTCGGAGTGAAAGTCCGGTTGCGGGGAAATGACCTTCATATTCTTTGTGAAGGTACAGAATGTCCGCAGCGTTGGCGTACTTTGTCTGATTTGCTGCAAGCACTACAGCAAACAAACTTAGATATCCTCACAAACAGCGAACAAACCTCAATATATCAAGTATTTGTCTATGGTCGCAGAAAAGGGGAACAGCGTCCCTCGTGGTGCCATCGGGTTCACCTAAATCAAATAGATAAGCATCTAGATCAGGTGCAACAAGCGCTGCTAGCAGACTCGGAAAAATCAAAACAATCGGGTGGGGCGCTAATTGTCTCTAACGAAAGTTTGGCACGCCAAGGGAATCCAGAGGCGATCGCTCGATATTTAAGCGAAACTCTGAGTACGCTAGGTGTATCAGTACAGGCAAAGATCAAGCTATATAAGCCCAAGAATTCTCAGCCAGAAGAAAATCGCCTGTGGATATTTTGCCAGTCGAGTTATAGCCCTGATGCATCGTTGCTTGCCGAACCAATAGCACAAAAGTTGCGTTATCTCAAGCTTTCCGGCTACCAAGATGCCGTAATTGTTTCTCAGGTGAGCGGCGAAACTGTCCCTGATTGGCTGCTGCGGGTGGATTTGACGCCACCAGAGGTGATGCTGAAAGAGTGGGCGCGTTGGGGAGATGTCCAAGCGATCGCTCGATTATTAGCTGAAGTTCTATCAGGATTAAAAGTTGGTGTCCAAGTTTCTTTGAAAGAATCAACGCTACATATTTTTTGTATCCCAGCTTTCGATCCTTTAGGAACTGCCCCGATCCCAGACAAGGTAGCGTGCTTAGAGGCGATTTTACCGCAACTAGAAGCGATCGCTCCTCAAGCCATTTTCGCCGCCACCGTATACGGACAAAAAGCAGGCGACAAGGAACCCACTTGGATTGATTGGTTGAGTTTACCCGCAGCAAACTATCCCGCTTTTGCCATATCACCACTTGATTTGGCAAATACTGGTGACGAACCAGCGCTCGTATTTTTACTAGAGCGCTTACTCAATCCTGATTTGGATTGGCGACTATTAACAGGGGGAATTCGCGTACTTATACTGAACAAAAATGGTTTATTGCACATTATGTGTGATGCACCTGTTTGTCCGCAGCGACAACAAGTAGCAAGTAAAATTACGCAGTTTATCCGCCAGTTAAAAATTTCCGGTATCATGGGAGTACGTATATACGGTCGCCGTGCTGGGAATAAAGAACCTTTTTGGCATTATGGCGTCGATCTTGAACATCGCCAACGTTTAGTACCAGAAGCAACCCCAGAATTTGCTGCTACTTCTATATACATTAACGATTTAGTAACATCTGAGACTAGTGAGCCAATTTTGCGCCCAGACTTAACGACAGAAGAAGTTCAAAATTTTGTAACCGAAGTAGCGCGAGATTGGATAGCAACGGCGAGTTCAACTGCGAGAAAATTCCTGTTGAAAAGCCAGCTATTTACCGAAAGCAACGAATCAGCAGAACGTAACCATGATGTTCAAGGAATTAAAATTGCTCTGGTTTGGGGAACACTGGGATTATTGCTCACCCTCCAAACTGATTGGGTATTGGGTCGAATTATTGCACGTACTACGCCCACGCCAAAAGTAGCTAGTGCCACCTTGCCATCTCCATCTTCCGAGGAAAAGGCATCTTTGACATCTGGGAAGAATCAGAGTGAGAAAACGACATTTTTTAGCAGCACTTCCAAAACAAAATCTCCTCCAAATCAGAGTTCTGTATTTAATGCTTCGGAATTTACCCAGAGTGATGATACGCCAAAAAATAATTTGGCAGCCGCACCACTGAAGGAAAAAGCAACCGCAACAGCTATTCTTTTAGCAGCGCGATCGCAGATGCCAAGTTTTAATGTTAGGCAGTTAGACGAGCAACTAGCACTGTATAAACAGCGTTTGGCTAGAACTGGTACTCCCCCAGATGTGTTGATTATTGGCTCTTCGCGCGCCCTCAGAGGAGTAGATCCCGCAGCACTTTCTAAAGCTTTAGCAACTCAAGGCTATCCAAATCTTGACGTGTTTAACTTCGGAATCAACGGTGCTACGGCACAAGTTGTAGACTTTGTGATTCGTCACGTTTTGGAACCATCAGAACTACCCAAAATAATTATCTGGGCAGATGGGGCGCGTGCTTTCAACGGTGGACGCGAGGATATTACCTTTAAATCGCTTGCGGCATCCGTTGGTTATAAGCAAGCATTTCAAAAAACAGCAACCACTGCAAATAGCAATGATTTACCAGAGAATACAGTAAATTCAAAAGAACAAAAAACAAACGAAGAAAAACAGGAGATCAGTACTTATGAAGCCGTCAATCAGTCATTAAATCAGGCTCTAGCCTCTGTTTCTGCGAGCTATCAGAACCGCGACCAAATTAAAAGTTTACTACAAAAACAACTGCTCGTATTTGGTAATAATCAGACAGTTGCATCACAAAAACAGTTGACAGACGGTACTTCAGATGAAAGTATTTCCCAGCAAGCCGTTGACTTTGATGGCTTTCTACCCTTGTCTATTCGCTTTAATCCCGCGAGATATTATCAAAAACATTCTCGAGTTCCCGGAAATTATGACAACGACTATAAATCTTTCCAAGTAGAAGGACAGCAAGATACTGCTTTTCAAGAAGTGCTTCAGTTTACCCAGTCTCAGAAAATCTCTTTAGTATTTGTCAATATGCCTCTGACGGCAGATTATTTAGATCCAGTGCGTAAACAATATGAGCAACAATTTCAGCAATATATGTTGCGTTTGGCTGCTAATCCCAACTTTATTTATCGTGATTTGAGTCAACAGTGGCCAAAAGTAAATGATTTCTTTTCCGATCCTAGCCACCTCAATCGGTTTGGTGCATACGAAGTCTCGAAAAAGCTAGCTAACGATCCGATGATTCCTTGGCCAGTTAAATAGGGAGTAGGAGTGAGAATGAGGGGGCAGGGGAGCAGGGGAGCAGGGGAGCAGGGGAGGATAATTAATGACAAATGACAAATGACAAATGACAAATGACAAATGACAAATGACTAAAAAATGAACTTTATCTCAATTTTCTATGGGCTGTTCTTATTGAGTGTGTTAGGAATCTACTGGTCTTTAGCACAACATAAATTGCGATTGTGGACGCTGCTAATTGCTAGTTTGGTTTTTTACTCCTCTTTGCATATCCAATACATACCATTACTATTAGCATTGACGTTTATCAATTTCCGTATAGGGCTGAAAATTGGTAACAACACATCACCAGGGAAACATTCTCTCGACTGGCAAATTTCTAATGAAGAGTGGCAATTTGCTCAAGTAGATTGGAATCGTCGCCGTTTAAAGGTTTTGTGGGTGGGTATAATTCTAAATGTTTTTCTACTATTA
The DNA here is from genome assembly GCF_034530815.1 of Nostoc sp. DedSLP03. NCBI lineage: Bacteria > Bacillati > Cyanobacteriota > Cyanophyceae > Nostocales > Nostocaceae > Nostoc > Nostoc sp. DedSLP03. The sequence goes on along the minus strand of NZ_JAVRCK010000024.1, from coordinate 86,990 downwards.
GCTTTTAAGTATTTTACCCCTTTATTCAAGTTTGTTTTTCATGTTCAAGCAAACTCACCAGATAGCTCTTTTAAATTAATTGCACCCTTGGGAATTTCATTTTTCACCTTTGAATGTATTGCTTATTTAATAGATGTCTATCGTGGTGCCCCTGCTACTGAGAATTTTCTCAAATTTGCTGCGTACAAATTATTCTTTGCTAAACTGATTTCAGGGCCAATTACGCGCTACCACAACTTAGCAAATCAATTTAATACATTAGAATTACCCAATACTAATAGAGTAGCCCAAGCGCTGTGGTTGATTGCTAGGGGCGCAGTCAAAAAAGGTATTTTTGCAGACCACTTGGGAATTTTCGTCGATTTATGTTTCGGTAATTTGCAACGGGCCGGTAGTACGGATCTCTGGTTAGCTACATTCGCTTATGGCTTGCAGTTATATCTAGATTTCAATGGTTACGTAGACATTGCCCGTGGTAGTGCTATGCTTTTCGGTTTAGTTTTACCTGAAAATTTCGACTTTCCTTATTTCAGCACCAATATTTCTGAATTTTGGCGGCGCTGGCACATGACTCTGGGAGATTGGCTACGTAACTATGTCTACTTTCCTTTAGGTGGTTCCCGTCGCGGTTTAGTCCGTACCTGCTGGAATTTATTTATTGTGATGCTAATTGCTGGTATCTGGCACGGTGCTGCTTTGGGTTATGTCGTTTGGGGTATACTCCACGGATTAGCTTTGGTGGTTCATCGACTTACAGATTCTATAAGCGATCGCTTTGAAACTTTAGAACAATTTTGGCAAAATCCTCTGGGTATCTTTGTCGCTTGGTTCTTAACTCAACTGATGGTTTTTACCTCTTGGATTTGGTTTCGTCTACCTAATCTCCAAGACTCTTCTTTGGTAATTCGGCATCTTTGGGGTTATCCGGCTGACGCCCAGTTTGCTGAAAAGGTCTATGTCGAAGCCTTAAATATGAATCAATCCCAACTCGCTTGGGTACTTCTCGGTTTAGCTGCGCTTATGGTTGTGGTCTATGCATTCAATCGAATGCTGAAGTTAGAGTTTAACTGGCCCCTTAAGCTTGTCTTCGTCCCCCTATGTTTTTACGCTGTTTGGTTATTAGCTCCTGAAGGCAGTTTGCCCTATATCTACTTTGATTTTTAACTGAACCATCAGACAATATAGAACTTAATATCTTGTGACAAATCGACAAGACTTAAAATGTTTTTCATGGGTTAATTGTAAAGAAGTGTAAAGATAGATAAATAGGCGATCGCTTCATTGAAACTGATAGCTAGTTTATTGTTGAAATGGCTGAAAAAGCCTGAATCCATTACTTTTGTCTTGATTATTTATAGAAGGAAAACTTTACAGATCGATGAGCTTGTTAAAGAATTACGTTACAGAATATTAAGCCAAAGATCCCGTCAAAGTAAATTCATGTAGACTGTATTTCAACAGGCGAAAATAAATCCGCTTGTTGCATATTTAACAACCCATAGCACTTATAAAACCATGACCACAACCTTACAACGGCGCTCCGACGCTAATGTATGGGATCGCTTCTGCGAGTGGATCACCAGCACTGACAACCGTATATATATCGGTTGGTTTGGTGTACTCATGATCCCAACCCTGCTAGCTGCTACAACCTGCTTCGTAATTGCCTTCATCGCTGCTCCTCCTGTGGACATCGACGGTATCCGCGAACCAGTTGCAGGTTCTTTGATCTACGGAAACAACATCATCTCTGGTGCAGTTGTTCCTTCTTCAAACGCGATTGGCTTGCACTTCTACCCAATCTGGGAAGCTGCTTCCTTAGATGAGTGGTTGTACAACGGCGGTCCTTACCAGCTGGTAATTTTACACTTCTTGATCGGTTGCGCTGCCTACCTTGGTCGTCAGTGGGAACTTTCTTACCGCTTAGGTATGCGTCCTTGGATCTGCGTAGCTTACAGCGCACCTCTGGCTTCCGCTACCGCAGTATTCTTGATCTACCCAATTGGTCAAGGTTCATTCTCCGATGGTATGCCTTTGGGTATCTCTGGAACCTTCAACTTCATGATTGTGTTCCAAGCAGAACATAACATCTTGATGCACCCCTTCCACATGTTAGGTGTGGCTGGTGTATTCGGTGGTTCATTGTTCTCAGCAATGCACGGTTCTCTAGTAACTTCTTCCTTGGTTCGTGAAACCACCGAAACCGAGTCTCAAAACTACGGTTACAAATTCGGTCAAGAAGAAGAAACCTACAACATCGTTGCAGCCCACGGCTACTTCGGTCGTTTAATCTTCCAATACGCTTCCTTTAACAACAGCCGTTCACTGCACTTCTTCTTAGCAGCTTGGCCTGTCGTCGGTATCTGGTTCACCGCTTTGGGTATCAGCACGATGGCATTCAACCTGAACGGTTTCAACTTCAACCAATCAATCATTGACTCCCAAGGTCGCGTTATCAGCACCTGGGCAGATGTAATCAACCGCGCTAACTTGGGTATGGAAGTAATGCACGAGCGTAACGCTCACAACTTCCCCCTAGACTTAGCTGCTGGTGAAATTACTCCTGTTGCTCTGACTGCTCCTGCTATCAACGGTTAATTCTGAAGATTTAGCTGAATAAAAAGCGCCCCTCATTTCAGAGGGGCGCTTTTTTGTTGTAATTATTTTAAAACTTTAATAAATCCTGTAGTAGATTTTGTCTCAAGAATTAAATCCTCAGCTAAGTCAAACTGTTCTACTAACAAGTTGATACCTATTTGCGTCGAAAAGGCTCAGATGCCATATTGAGGTCTTGTTTAAAACCTTGCGCTCCACTATGTTAAATTCAAGCTACAACTCCTGCGGATGAGGAATTAGGTAATGGCGGCTTTTGTGGAACATGGCTTAAATAATAGCGCTTTTATCCCTCCCTTAGAAAGTGGCGATCGCTTAACCCGCCACGAATTTGAGCGTCGTTATACAGCAATGCCCGATAAAAAAGCAGAATTAATTGAAGGAGTCGTCTACGTGGCATCACCTCTACGTTTTAGAAGTCATGGTTTACCTCATGGCAACTTAATTGTGTGGTTAGGAAATTACAAAGTTTCCACTCCAGGCGTAGAATTAGGCGACAATGCTACTGTGCGCTTGGATTTAGACAATGAACCACAACCTGATGTTTTGCTGTTGATAGATAAACCAGCCAGAGGACAAGCACAGATTACTGAAGATGATTACGTAGAGGGCGCACCAGAATTAGTAGCAGAAGTAGCAGCCAGTAGTGCATCTATTGATTTATACGATAAAAAACGCGCCTACCGTCGCAACGGAGTACAGGAATACATCGTCTGGCAGACTTTGGAAAATAAACTCGACTGGTTCTCTTTGCAAAATGGTGAATATTTGCCACTTGTCGCAGATGCAGATGGTGTGATTAAAAGTAGGGTATTTCCAGGTTTGTGGTTAGCTGTCACCTCACTAATTACAGGAGATATGACGACAGTTTTAGTAGTGCTGCAACAAGGTTTAAATTCAAAAGAACATACGGAGTTTGTTGCGCGTTTAGTTTAGTAAAAATTAATATAAGTAGTATTAAAAATACAAATATTTACACAGATAAAATAGAAAAAAAATATCTGGTGTATTTGGGTACAATTACTAAATTGTTACTCATTTATATTAGTGAATGCATTGGTATAAATAAAAATAATTATCAAACCCGTAAGCAGTGGATAAACTAACTACTGATGATTATCCCAAAAGTTTACATACATTGTGTTTTCACATACTACAAATCTTAAATTTTAGTTTTTGTCTCAATTCAATATAAAATCTAAAACTTAAAATCTAAAATCAACATGGCAGACCTAACTCCTAATTCTAGTTTTAGTTTGACACTGCGCTTGCAGATTCCCAATCGTGTAGGGATGTTGGCGTCAGTAACACACGCGATCGCAACTTGTGGCGGTAATCTCGGTCAAATCGATTTAATCGAGCAAACCCGCAAAGAGTCTACCCGCGATATTACTGTGGACGCTGCTAGTACTGAACACGCTGAAACCATTGTGCAAGCAATCAAAGTGTTGCCAGATATCAAGTTACTCAGTGTTTACGATCGCACCTTTAATTTGCATCGCGGTGGCAAAATCAGCATTAGCAGTAGAATTCCCCTGAAGAGTGTTTCCGATTTGGCAATGGCTTACACGCCCGGAGTCGGTCGAATTTGTACAGCGATCGCTCAAGATCCAGAGGAAGTTTATAAGTTAACCATCAAACAAAACACTGTTGCCATTGTTACTGATGGTAGTGCCGTTTTGGGATTGGGAAATCTCGGCCCAGCTGCCGCCCTACCAGTAATGGAAGGCAAAGCAATGTTATTCAAGGAATTTGCTGGGTTGGATGCTTTTCCCATTTGTCTCGCTACCCAAGATACAGAAGAAATTATCCAGGCAGTTAAAAATATTGCTCCGGTGTTTGGGGGCGTGAATTTAGAGGATATCGCTGCACCTCGCTGCTTTGAAATTGAAAAGAGATTACGCCAAGAATTAGATATCCCCGTTTTTCACGACGATCAGCACGGTACAGCAATTGTCACTTTGGCTGCGTTGTTTAATTCTTTGAAACTGGTACATAAATCCTTAGCAGAAATCAAGATTGTGATTAACGGTGCTGGGGCGGCGGGAGTGGCGATCGCTCGGTTACTGCGTAAAGCTGGGGCAGAAAAAATCTGGATGTGCGACTCTAAAGGGATTCTCTCTACCAGTCGCAGCGATTTGACAGAGGAAAAACTCGAATTTGCTGTCAAAGGTCAGGGTACATTAGCAGGTGCAATGCAAGGAGCAGATGTGTTTATTGGTGTCAGCGCACCAGGAGTTTTGACACCAGAAATGGTGCAATCGATGGCGAAAGATCCAATTATCTTTGCAATGGCAAATCCGATTCCAGAGATTCAGCCAGAATTAATCAGTAAAGATGTGGCTGTCATTGCGACCGGTCGTAGCGACTACCCAAATCAAATTAATAACGTCCTCGCTTTTCCTGGGGTATTCCGTGGTGCTTTAGATTGTCGGGCACAGACAATTACCATCAAAATGTACCTAGAAGCTGCAAGTGCGATCGCCTCTTTAGTTAAGCCTTCAGACTTAAATCGGGAACACATTATTCCTTCAGTATTTGATGAGCGTGTTGTCACTGCTGTTGCTGCTGCTGTGCAACGTGCCGCGCGGGAAGAAGGCATCGCGCGAAATTAATTAAAAGAGAATTCAGAATACAGAATACAGAATTCAGAATGCTTTTCCATTGGAATTCAAAATTTGGTGCGATGTTTCACCGTTTATTCAGACGCTCCAATTCAATTCTGTAGCTTGCTTCCCTGAAAGGGTATTCTGGCTCCTGACTTCTGAATTCTTTCTTGTTAACTAAAATAATTACTCTTATGGGATGGGCATCTTGTCCGTCCCTGAACTTTTAGGCTGCAATCAATTTGCGCTATCAACTGATGTTAAACAGATAAGAATTGATGCATGATTGGTGATTAGATGAGTTGGGCTACCAATTTAGGAGCAAAGTAACACATCTAAAACACCATCATGTCAACTGTTTGCAATGAAGTACCAAGTTGGGGACGAGTTTTTACAAGAACTACCACTGATTTTAGCGGGGCCAATCCTCAAATATACTGAGCCAGAGTCTGTGACAGTATGGGTCGCACTAAAACAGTCTTGTCAGGTAAAACTTAAGGTTTATGACACAACAAATGATGGTGAAGTAATCGGAAATTGCTTATTGGAGGGAGAACGCTCTACCTTTGCTCTGGGTAAGTATCTTTATGTAGTTGCCATCACCGCTCGGTCTACAATTGGACATCGCCTAACTGGAGGTCACATCTATGCATACGACCTCCAGTTTACTGTTGCTGACCAAACCCTGCAAATGCAACAAGCATTATGTTCAAACTCCTCTCCTCCAGTCAGTATCAGCTACTTCGCTCATCAAAAACCAACCTTTGCTCTACCACCAAACCGTTTTCAAGATTTGCAAATTGTCCATGCTTCCTGCCGTAAACCTCATGGGCATGGGTTTGATGCACTGCCAATTCTCGATAGTATGATTCAGGCATCAGCCAATCAACCCCAACGCCGACCTCACCAGCTGTTTCTCACGGGAGATCAAATTTATGGAGATGATGTAGCAGAACCATCTCTGTGGGTTGCAACTACTCTTGGTGATGCCCTCTTGGGTTGGGAAGAAAAACTTCCGGTGAATGGAGGGTATTGCACTCCTGAGCAGTTACCCCCAAGAGAACGGGCTGACGCGGCGACAAATCAAGCTGGTTTGACGGCAGGACTACATAACAAAGCAGAGAAAGTCAACAGTCATCTTTTTAGTCTGGGTGAATATTACGCTACTTATTTACTCGCTTGGTCGCCAGTGTGCTGGCCGACAACATTTCCTAAAGGACAGCAAGTAATGCGCGATCGCCATGCTATCAAAGACTGGAATCGCGCAGTCAAGCATTTGCGACAATTCATCTATACCCTTTGGAAAGTGCGCCGCGCCCTTGCCAATATCCCCATGTACACCATCTTTGATGACCATGATGTTACTGATGATTGGAATTTAAACCAAGCTTGGTGTTTGCGCGTGCTGGGGCAACCATTAGGACGAAGAATAGTCCAAAATGCATTGTTAGCCTATACAGTATTTCAAGGTTGGGGCAATACACCAGAGCAATTTGCACAAGGAAAATCAGGTGAAAAGCTGTTGGCGGCTGCACAAGCTTGGTCAGCTTCTCAAGGGAGAGATGCAAAAGCTAATCAGGCGATCGCTCGTTATCTAGGTATGCCGGCTTACGATCCACACACCGACTTACCTATTTTAGTCCGAGACGGTGCAGTATTTATTCTGGATCGAGATCCAAAAGCGCTGACTTGGGATTACATAGTCCGCAGCGATTGCCATGAAGTAATTGTGCTGGATACACGTACATGGCGGGGTTATCCAGCCGATCAAAAACCAATTGCACCGCCGATGCTGTTGTGTCCAAAAGCTTTTGAGCAACAACTAGTTTTACCTTTACAAGAAGTAGTTGAACAAACTCAGATTCAAACTACATTTGTGATTGCGCCCACAAATGTTTTTGGATTACAAGTGATTGATTGGATTCATCATTGGCACTTAAAGCAGGAGAAAGTTTTTTCAACAGATGTTGGAGATGCCTGGAATATCAATGTTGAAGCACTAGCGAAATTCCTAACTACTTTGTTTGAGGAACGTCAACAAGTCGTGATTCTTTCTGGAGATATTCACTACAGTTCTGTTGCTCACTTATCTTATGCACGCACCGATTCCAAATTACAATCTGTCTTGATACAGCTAACCGCTAGTGCATTGAAGAATGAAGAGATGTTGACGCGGCTGATTCATACACGATTGAAACATTGGCTGCTACCAGAACACGTCCGACATTGGATCGGCTGGATAAAGCCACCCAATATGGTAGAAATTTCCGAGAAACAATTACACCATAATCCTCAGCTGCTAAATGACCCTGACTGGCATTGTGTACTGGAGTGGATACCGAGAAACAGCGTTCAGACTTCTACTTACACAGCAGATATATTATCATTGATAGCTCCTTGGAAACGAGCTGAAAATGCTAAATGGAAATGGTTACAACCTCTGATTTTTTGGAAATCTCGTTGGTTTCAGGAAGGACGAGAAGTCGTGGGATTGAATAATTTAGCTTTGGTTCACTTTGAGTTAGCAGATGAGAGTAATTATTGCAAAGTTATGCAAGATTTATACTGGTTTTCTTGTTGGTATCCAACCCAAATTGTTTACAGCCGTTTTGAGAGCCATTTAACGCCCAATCAGTCTTTATTACGATGAGCGGTATTGCTATGTGAATGGAAAGTTTAGTTGTATATGTGGGCACTCTAGACTGAAGAAACATACTGGAGAGTGATTTCTATGTCTACAACCCCAATTAGTGCAACATTGGCACAAACAGACAGAGATGTTGTGTTGCAAGCGATCGCCACCATTAAAGAAAAGTTACCATTTTTGGTTGATTTGAGTGCCGACGATCGCAAGACTTTACCCAAGATGGGCGATAAGAGTCGGGCGTTTGTGAGTAAAGCATTAGAGGTGGCGGCGCAGAACCCAGAGTTCTTACCGCGATCGTTCGATTTGGATGAAATGCGAAAGGATGTGCAATTATTTGAAGCGTTGTATCCGGTGTTATTATCCTTGACACAATTGCAAGAACTCGTGGATGATACTTCTTTGGCAGTCGGTAGTGAAGCTTATGCAGCCGCGTTGCAAGTGTATAACTACGCCAAAGCCAGTGGACAAGGGGCGGGTTTAGATACAGTGGTTGCGGAAATGGGAAAACGATTTACTCGTAAACCTGTAAAGTCCGAGTCTAAAGAACCAATTTTGTAGAAAATAAGTTGGTAGTTTACGTCAAAAGTAAAACATTAAAGCTTCAGACTTGAATGTTGCAGTTAAATGCACGACATTCCCAGTTCTGAAGCTCTATTTTTTTAGTTCAAAGGTGCAACGTTCCAGCAAAAAGGTGCAACTGCCGAGTTCAAAGGCGCAACGTTCAAGCAAAAAGGTGCAACTGCCGAGTTCAAAGGCGCAACGTTCCAGCAAAAAGGTGCAACTGCCGAGTTCAAAGGCGCAACGTTCAAGCAAAAAGGTGCAACTTCCTAGTTCAAAGGTGCAACGTTCCAACAAAAAGGTGCAACTTCCGAGTTCAGAGGCTCAACGTTCGAGTAAAAAGGTCGAACTTCCGAGTTCAAAGGTTGAAAGTTGAGATTTTGAGAGCGATCGCGGAAATATTTATCTGGAAAACTCGTCTCTTAAAAGACATTATTAAGGGTTAGTGAGGTTAACATAGTAAAAATGTTTTCAGCCTCTTGTTGGTGAAAATGCCAAGTCCAGATTACAAATGGAAGCGGTTCTGGTGTCCTCGGTCAGGTCACATTAATCTAGCTGATGCCGGTTATCTATGCGACCCAGAAGAAAAGTGGGGCAAAGTATACAATCCAGACTTAGTAACCTTCGATGCTATCTCCCACTTTTCATGTTTAGCACTCTTGGGTGAGCCAGGAATTGGAAAAAGTTGTGCTTTAAAAGCAGAGAAAGAACAAATTATCAGTAAGATTCAACAGCAAGGTGGTGAAGTACATTCGTTAGATGATATCCGTTCCTATGGAAGTGAAGACAGATTAGTTCGCAGATTATTTGACAGCCCAGAATTTACTCAATGGATAGAAGGAACTCATCAGTTACATATTTTTCTGGATAGTCTTGATGAATGCTTGCTACGAATAGATACATTAGCAACGCTCTTAGTTGACGAGTTCAAAAGTTATCAGAAGCATATCCAGCGTTTACATCTTTGTATTGCCTGCCGAACAGCTGTTTGGCAACCAGTCCTAGAAGAAGGACTCAAGCAAATTTGGGGTAAAGATAGTGTAGGAATTTATGAATTAGCTCCGCTTCGCCGTATAGATGTTAGTCAGGCAGCAAGAATTGCAAAAATCAATGATGCTGAGGCATTTCTAGAAGAAATTAACCAGAAAAATGTTGTACCTTTGGCTATCAAGCCCATAACATTAGAATTCCTTATCAAGACTTATCATCACCACGGTGGTCAATTTCCTCCTAATCAAAAGCCACATGAACTTTATGCTGAAGGATGCCTCTGGCTTTGTGAAGAACGGAATCAAAGCCGCATTTCATCAAAATTAATAGGAAATATTGAGCGGCAAAAACGTTTAATTATTGCCGCTAGGATTGCAGCTATTACAATTTTTGGTAATAAATTTGCTATTTGGAGTGGCACAGATTGGGGTGATGTTCCAGATGAAGACGTGCTGATTGAGAAGATATGCCAAGGAACAGAAACCTTTGACGGTAGAGAGTTTGAAATTACTCAAAAAACTGTTGCAGAAGTTTTAGACACTGGTTTATTCTCATCTCGTGGTGAGTTAAGCCGTATGGAATGGGCGCACCAAACCTATGCTGAATTTCTTGCAGCATGGTACTTAGTTCAGCATGAAACACCTTTGAATCAGGTAATGAAACTGATTGTTTCACCTGAAGATCCTGAACGTAAGTTAATCCCACAACTTCATGAGACAGCAGCATGGCTAGCTAGTATGAGGACTGACGTACTTCAGGAAATCATGAAAACTGATCCTGATGTATTGTTGCGAAGCGACATACCTACAGATGCAAATCTTCGAGCAGCAATAGTTGATAACTTATTAAAACAGTATGAGCAGGGAAAGCTATTTGATTCACATAGAGATAATTATCCCACATACGAGAAGTTTAAACATTGCGGGTTAGCTGTACAATTGCTTCCATATATTCAAAATTTAAGCAAGCCAATTGATGCACGAAATGCAGCAATAGATATTGCTGAGGCTTGTAAGGTAGATGAACTTCAGGAGGAGTTGGTAAACCTAGCACTTGATTCATCTCAATCAATTTCCCTTAGAGTTAATGCCGCAAAAGCAATCTGTACAATTGGTAATGTAAATGCAAGATTGCAATTGAAACCACTGACTTGTGAACAGCTTCTAGAAGATGAGGAAGACCGACTTAAAGGATATGCTTTGGCAGCAATTTGGTCAGAGCATCTAACAGTAGAGGAATTGTTTAATGTCTTGACTCCACCTAAGAAGAGAAACTTTACAGGATCGTATCAAATATTTCTTGATTTTGAACTCGTACCAAAACTACAGCCATGTGATTTGCTAGTTGCTCTTAAGTGGGTCGAAAAGCAAGGTCTTAGGTGCTTTGGACACTCATTTGAAAGACTTGCGGATGCGATAATGCTAAAAGCTTGGGAACATCTCGATTTACCTGATATAGCAGAAAGTTTTACTAAAGTCGCTCTAATACAGTGGAGAGAACACCAGAAAATCATAACTTTCGACAATGAGATTCAAACACAATTTGAATTATCACTTGTTAATCATGTTGAAAACCGGCGCAAGCTTGTTGAGCAGGCAGTTATAACAGTTTCCCAATCAGGAGAAAATATATATTTTTTATTGCATTCATTAACAGAAACTATCCTTTTGACAGAAGATGTTTTTTGGATGCTTGGAAAACTTCAAAATGTTGATTCTCAGCAAGAGCGAATTTGGGCAGCGCTAATTAAGTGGAAATTTAACCCTAATGATTTAAAACAGATAGATGCTGTCCTTGAAGCTACTCCGACTAATAATATCTTACGTGAAGAATTTGCATACTATTTTTCAACAATTGATTTGGACTCAACGCAAGCTGAGAACTTGAGGTCTAACTATCAAAGAATGCAAGAACAGCAGAGTCGTAGACAAAAACCTATTTTAGACCCACCACCTAAAGAACGAGTGATTCTATTTTTAGAGCGGCTAGAGTCAGGAAATCTATCAGCTTGGTGGCAACTAAATATGGAGATGATGCTGAAGCCAGATAGTCAATTTTATGAACAAAAACTTGAATCAGATTTAACAAAATTTCCTGGATGGCAAGAAGCTGATATAAAAACTCGTGAAAGAATTATCAATGGTGCTAAAAAGTATATTCAAGAATATAATCAAGTAGCTTATGACTGGATAGGGACAAATACGTATGATCGTCCAGCATTAGCAGGCTGTAGAGCTTTACTATTGCTTTTACAAGAAACTCCAGAATTTTTAGACACTATATCATCTGAGATATGGCAACGGTGGGCATCTGTTATTGTCGCCTTTCCTCATAGCAGCACAACCCAAAGAGAACATTACTACACCGAATTAGTTAAGCAGGTATACATAAATGCCCCCTCTGAAACCCTAAATACACTGCTGTGTATTATTAATAAGGAGAATGAGGAACATGGCTATATCTTTATTCTGAATAAATTTGAGAAATGCTGGGATGAAAGTTTTAAAGCTGTTCTTTTAGAAAAGGCTAGGGATACAGTAATTAAACCTCAGTGTATGGGGCAGTTACTTGAAGAACTTTTAAAGCGTGAATCGATTGGAGCTAGAGAGTTTGCTAAATCCCTTGTTTCTATTCCTCTACCTTTAGAAGAAGAAGCACACCAGAAAGCTGTAGTTGCGGGTAGGGTATTAGTCGAATGTGCAGAACCTAGTAGCTGGGCGGTTATTTGGTCGGCTATCCACCAAAATACAGACTTTGGGCGAGAAGTATTTGAAGCAGTCGCTTACCGCTACTCGCATGGTTTGCATTTGAAGCTGACTGAAAAACAGTTAGCGGATTTATACATCTGGCTAGTTTGTCAGTATCCTCATGCTGAAGATCCTGATTACAGTAATGATGTTCTTGCTCACGTCGTAGGAGTCAGAGAAAGTGTTGCTGGTTTTAGAGACAATGTAGTAACACAACTTAGGGAAACTGGGACATTTCAGGCGTGTATTGAGATTGAGCGCATTGCTGACCAGTTCCCTAAACTGACGTGGCTTACAAGAACTTTGCAGAACGCCCAGAACGTTAGGCGGCGCAAAAATTGGCAACCCCTTAAACCAGAGCAGATTCTCCAGATTGTAAGCAATAAGCCAAAAAATCAAAGTACACAAATTCAAGCAGGAGTCGTTATTATGCAAGGATCAAACAACCCAAACTTAAACTTTAGTGGATCTGTGGGTGGAGTAAATGTAAATAGCACGGTAAATGGAGATCAGATTGGAACACAGCATAATTATGCTCAAGAGCAAAATCTCACAGAGGCTTTTGAAGAGATTCAGCAAATCGTAAATCTGATAACTCAGAATTATCCCACTCAAACTGAAGCAGAGAAACAAATCATTATTGCAGAAGCAGTAGAGCAGGTGAAGCAGAATCCAACTTTGAGGAAGCGCTTGCAATTGGGAGGAAAAGCATTTATATTTGAAGCACTTCAGAAAGCTTCAGATCAGTGGTGGGTCGCTCCATTTGTGAAAGCAATCGAGGCTGGGGTGAAGGGAGAATAAACTTAAGTCAAAAATTAGGTGATTGTCTTTTCAGTCGCCATCATCTAACGTCAAAGCCTCAAGTCTCAACCTCTGAACTCAACATTCCGAGTTCAGAGGCTCAACGTTCCAGCAAAAAGGTGCAACTTCCGAGTTCAGAAGCTCAACGTTCCAGCAAAAAGGTCGAACTTCCGAGTTCAAAGGCTCAACGTTCGAGCAAAAAGGTTGAACTTCCGAGTTCAAAAGCTCAACGGTCGAGCAAAAAGGTCGAAGTTCCGAGTTCAGAGACTCAATTTTGGTGTTCTAATCAGTAAAAGCTGAGAATGTATGGAGCCAATTCAATAGAATTATCCCAATACAGCATATATTCACGTCATATACTATTGTGGAAGTCAAGAAACCCAAGCGAATTTTGACTTTGCCAAGAAATAAAAGTTTTCCTTTTGGCGGGAGGGTTAGACAATGAGTGATTTACAAACCCAGCTACCGACAGATACATGGATTTACACTTCTTGGCAGGAGTATGAGCAGATAGTCGCTAACTTGCTCAACGAGAAGGGAAAAAGCTATTACTACAAAGGACACATGAGGCTGGAGATGCCACCAGTTAGTTTTGCTCATGGTAAAGACCATGTAATAATTATTTTTGCTGTAACTCTATTTGCGACCATTAAGGGGATTCTAGCGACAGGTTTAGACACAACCACCTTTCGTAAAACTGGTGTTCAGGATTGTCAGCCCGATATAGCGTATTACTTTAGAGAACGTGCCCAAACTATCCCAACAGGTACAGGAATTGTCAACCTCGATCGCTATCCTGCACTGGATTTAGTGATTGAAATTGCTAAAACATCTCTGCTGGATGACTTGGGTACAAAGCGATCGCTCTACGAAGAATTAGGCGTTGCTGAATACTGGGTAGTAGATGTTCAAAATGCCGAAATTATAGCTTATGCGATCGCAGATCGAGGCAGTAAACGTATTCAAGAATCACAGGTATTGCCTGGATTGATAATTGCAATTTTAGAAGAAGCCTTACGCCGAAGTCGTGAAATAAGTCAATCAGAAGTTGGAACTTTGTTATTGAGCCAGTTTCAGTAAAAAGAGGGTTAAACTTTAGCAGTTTGGAGCATTGTTAATTACTCACAGCTTCCATTAGATTTACGATTGAATTCCGAGTATTATCAGCCTAAGTATCTATTTTAGGAGAAGAAAATCTCAAATCTTCATCCCAGATACTTACAAAATTTAGCAATGATTTCTGATGGAAATCATCTAACGATTAGTGAGGTTTGAGATGATTATCCCGATGTTAAATATGCGTCTATTCCGAGAAAAAGAATGGTTATTTAGCCTACTGGTAATATCTCTATTTCTATGGCTGATATTTTTGGGAAACTCCGCTTTAAGAGATTGGGATGAAGGTACTGTGGCACAGATTGCCCGTGAAATTTGGCGTGCCGAGCTTGGTTCAATGCATTGGCTTTACCCCACATTAGGAGGACAACCCTATCATAATAAGCCACCCTTGATGCACTTACTAATTGCTTGGGCTTACTCGATCGCAGGCGTGAATGAGTGGACAACGCGTCTACCGGGTGCAGTATTAACTGCCTTGGGCGTACCTTTGCTTTACTTGGTGGGATGTTTGCTTTTTAACCAAAGTTTACCAGCTCTGTTTAGCGCTTTAGTTTACCTGACGATGTTGCCTGTAGTGCGTCACGGAAGGCTAGCAATGCTAGATGGTACAACTATTACCTTTTTCTTACTGCTGTTGTTTTGTTTGTTAAAAGCACGTCAGCATCGTCGATATGCTCTCGGTGTGGGATTTTGTCTGGGGTTAATCGCTCTCACCAAAGGGATGATAGTTTTACCGCTAGGAGCGATCGCTTTTTTATTCCTGATTGCAGATCGGCAGTTTGCTTTGTTAACAAGTCCCTATTTATTAGTGGGAATATTTTTAGGAAATGCACCTGCGATCGCTTGGTTTGTCGCTCAATGGCAACATTATGGCGAAACTTTCTTCCAAGTGAACTTTCAAACACAAACTCTCGATCGTCTGACACAATCTGTTGAAGGTCATAGCGGGCCACCTTGGTACTATTTAATTGAGTTAATTAAATATAGTTTTCCTTGGCTACTATTTTTCCCAGGAGGTTTTTATCTAGCTTGGAAAAAACGTCATACTACCTGGGGTCGCTTAATTCTTATTGGCACAATTATTTACTTAGGCACTATTTCTTTAATGAAAACTAAGCTGCCTTGGTATGTTATGCCTGTGTATCCATTTTTAGCTTTGGCAATTGGTGCGAAACTTAGCGAAATTTGGCAGTACGGTCATTTTAAGGTGCGAAGTTTGAGAATATTTATGACTATTATTGCTATTGCTGGTTTAGGAGGTTTTGTTTACTTTATTCTTGCAAAGAAAGAGCCTAGTTTAATAGTCATGAGCATTGTTTTGGCAATCAGTATGAGCATTGCAGCATGGTTAATTAAACAACGCGATCGCAACTTTATTCCAGTGCTATTTTCTGGGATGTACTTAGTTTTAGCACTGTTAATGAGTTCGCAATCATGGATCTGGGAATTAAAGGAAGCTTTTCCGGTTAAACCAGTAGCAGAATTAATTCGGGCAAATGTTTCAACAGGAACACAAATTTATACTTCTTTTGCTTATGGGCGTCCCAGTTTAGACTTTTACTGCGATTGTAAAGTAACTCCTGCACCTGTGCCCACTTTACAACAAATGTTATCTAATAAATCTTATTTGCTGTTAGACAATGGGGCTTTGCAGCAAATAAATTTAACTGGGAGTAAAATCCTCGGAGCGGCTGAAGGATTTACACTAATTTCACCATAATTTATGAATTAATTTATCCTTTAAATAACATATTCTCTAAAATTTAACTTTGGATAAATAGCGCTGCTACGATCCTTCGTTTGTTACTTGAACAATGGATTGACTAGATTGAGCTAGATAGATACCCATTAAAACTACGGCAAAAGTCGCCCAGTCAAACAAACCTACTTGTTCTGCAAAAATAAACCAAGCAAAAATGGAAGCTAGAACTGGTTCTAAAAGAAGCGTAACGGCGACAACGCCTGAAGAGATTCTGCTAAGACTATAAGCTAAAAGTCCCTGACCCAATACTTGGCAGAAGAGAGCTTGAAAAATGATGAAAAACCAACCCATCCAGGAATAGGGCAATAGTCTATCTTCGAGGAATGGGAGAACTGGTAATAGAAACATTGTTGTCACTCCACATCGCCACAGCATGATAGTTGCAGTGCTAAATCTGGTTCGCAGTCTTTCTATCAGCAGCATACACGTAGCCATGAAAACCGCAGTTAGCAATGCTAATGCATCACCTAATATTTGATCGGTTGCAAATTGTACCTTATTGAGTTCAAAGGCGATCGCTCCCCCCAAAGCGACGACCAGACCAATCACGAATCTATTGTCGAAACGCCGACCGAATAATAAATACCCAGCCAAAGCAACAAATAAAGAATTCAAATTAGACAGTAAAGCTACATTGGCAACACTAGTTTGACTCAGCGACCAAGCCCATAATAGAAGATAGGTTCCAGCAGAGGTTCCCATTGCCAACAATAGCCACACTTCTTGACTTGTAAAAGGCTTTTGTTCTATAGATTGGTTATCAAGCAAGGCAGGAGTAATACTGCCTTCTGCCCCCTGCCTCCTGCCTTCTTCAATAGACTGTTGGTAGCGGAAAGCCTCAAGTCCATTCCACAAACCAAACACAACTGTTGCAATCCAACTGCGATGAAATACTACAGCATTTGCACCAATTTCTTGTTGACACAATTTAGTCAAAGATGGTGCTAAGGATATGGGAATTAAGGCAAACAATAATGATGCAGTTCCTAATAAAGCTGGTGTTTCTGAAAATTGTTGCTTTAGTAATGACAGTTTAATCGTCATACTTTTAACAAAAGTGTTAACTATATTGTTGACTGATGCCTGGAACGGATAATTAATAGCAGCTTGGCTAGATATGGCTAAGTATAAACCCATTAAAACTACAGCGAAACCTATCCAATTGGAGAAAGTTAATTTTTCTGAAAAAATTACCAGAGCGAAAATGCCGCTAAATACTGGCTCTAACAGATGTACCAAGGAGACAACCACAGAGGAAAACTTGGCAAGGCTATAGGTCAAAAGCCCATGACCTAAAACTTGGCAAACCAGCGCCAAGCACATTACCCACACCCACCCACTGACTGTAGAGGGGAAAAGCCGATCTTGAGCGAACAAAAGTATGGGGAAGATAGCTAGAGCGGCGATCGCACAGATCCATAATTGAATTGTAGCTGGAGAAAATTTAGTTCGTAATTTTTCTACGATCAGCAGGTATGCACTCAATAAAACCGCCGAAACGATGGCAGCCAAGCCTCCTTGAACCTCGTCTGTGGCAATTTGCAATTCCTCAAATTCAATGGCGATCGCTCCCCCAAGGGCGATGAACATGCCAATCAGGAATTGCTTCTCAAAACCCTTACGAAATAGCAACCACACCCCTAAACTAGTAAATATGGGAGCGAGATTATGCAACACACTAGAAATCGCAACACTAGTTTGAGTCAGCGACCAAGCCAACAAAACTAAAGTGGCAGCCCAAAGAATACCAGCACCTAGTAATAGCAACATATCCTGACTGGTGTAAGACTGCTGTTCTACAGGTTTGTCTGCGGAAAATCGCTGCCGTATTGCTTTGTATCCATGCCAAATCAAGAAGACTACACTAGCAAGCCAAAAGCGATTAAATACAGTTGCACTGGGGCTAAGTTCAATTTCGCTCAATTTCATAAAAATAGAGCCAAAAGAAATGGCACCTACACCTAGAAATAATGAAGCGATCGCTATCTTCGTTTGATTGAATACATTCATTAGGAAATTTAAATGCAACTTCTCATATATATGGATCGAACTCTCTAACCAACCCAATGCTCTTGGGCAAATCCTACAGCTATTTTGGCTAGTAATGTCACAAAAGCGCCTAATATTAAATATCCTTGACGAGGATGGCGAGATAGCAGCACACCAATGGCTATATTCAGAGGCACAATACCGTAGGCGAGACGGCTCAAAGAGATAGTACCTCCAGAGGCTAGCAGCAAACCAATACCACAAAAGCCATAAATAACTGTAACTGGGGTCAATTGCGTGTGGAAGCGCCACAAAACATAGCCACCACCCAAGACCATGAACAAGTTGAGGAAGTTATCGATCCACTGTTCGCTTGCCAGAATCAACAAAAATAAGATTAAACCATAAAAGCTATAAAATAATTTTACAGAACTAATACGTTGACGGAAATACCATAAAAGATAGCCACTGACAACAATCGCACCAACTAACAAGAGATACCAGGGGTCTTGAATCCCACCAGAGGAGTTTTGAACCCAGCCAAATTGCCAATTTTTACTGCCAACGGTAATTTGCATGAACATATTTAACCAACCTTGCCAATCAAATCCTAGGGTTGGTCGCCATCCTCGCTGTGCTTCGATAAAAGCTAAAGGGTTGCCAAAATAAATCGCACAATACAAACTGAATAGAAGTATGCCAATAGCAGTAGTCAAAGCGGTTATATAGGCAATAGGTGGTCGGCATTCTTTCCAAGCTGCGATCGCCAATGCTGGAATTAGTGCCATACCTGTGGGACGTGTTGCTGTCGCCATCGCGCCCCAAAGAGCAGTCCAACCATATTGCTTTTGATCGAACGCCTGCAAAGTCGCCGTACTTAAAAACAAATACAGCCCCTCTGTGTAAATCACTCCCGTAAACATCGAAGCTGGATACAAAGAAAGCACAGCAGTTACCCAGTGTGCTGCATTGATGCCATAACAATCCTTGACCCAAAAGTACAAACAGTAAAGTGCTGCAAAAAATGCCAAGTTGTTGACTAACGTGCCTGCCAATTCAAACGGTAAGCCCAACTCCATCAAAAACCAGATGCTTAAGGGAAACAGGGGAAAGAAGGCCAAATTATGTTGCTTGCCGTCATTCACAAATTCATAACCAGAAGTTGCGATCGCACGGTAATGGATACTATCCCAAGCATCAAAAACCCCCCAGCCAAAACGGGGCAAAAATTCCTCTGCTGGTAATGATAGTTTTGGCGCAACCAGCAACATAGCTGTCCAGATAAATATTCGACTGGCAAGCCATATTGCTGCTGGAAACAGGAAATCATTTTTCCATAAAATTTTTTTTATAACTATCTGAGCTTTGACCATAGGGTTGAGTGCTTCAACAAACTCCTTTATGCATCTTTCTACCTATGGCTGCAATCCAGGAATTTATGAGTAAGATTTTGCATATTAAATCCTCCACCAACATAATTAAGAAACTAGACAGATGAGTAATTAATTGAAATTATTTCCTATTTGGTTACTTTTGCCAATTCTCTCGGATTTTATCTTTTAAAATATAGTATTTATAAATACAAATTTTGTCTAGTTATATGAAAATTAAACCTTGTCTGGTTTGAGATCGTAGCAGGATTTTCGCCGTGCTAGCAGTCTATCGAGTTGAAATTAACGGATTGGGTCTGGCACAGACAGGTACGCGAACAAGAGGACACGGGGATATTTTCTTTCTTTGCGTCTCTCCTTCTCGTCAGTGTATCGATTATAGTGATTGCTGTGATTAAAGAGTCCCCAGCAATTTATAGTGAGAGTTGTCTGTAAATCCTTAAGCAATTGTGAAAGCGATTACTCTCGTTGGTTCAACTGGTTCTATTGGTACTCAGACTTTAGATATTGTCACTCAGTACCCAGATCGGTTTCGGATTGTGGGATTGGCAGCTGGGAACAATGTAGAGATATTGGCTGCTCAAATTCGGCAGTTTCAGCCGGAAATAGCAGCCATTTGCTCAGAAGATAAATTACCAGCGCTTAAAGAAGCAATTATTGACCTCAATCCCCAACCGATTTTACTGGCTGGTGAGGCCGGAGTGATAGAAGTTGCCCGTTACGGCGATTCCCAAACCGTTGTCACTGGGATCGTTGGTTGTGCTGGTTTGCTACCGACGATTGCAGCGATTGAAGCTGGTAAAGATATTGCCTTAGCAAACAAAGAAACTCTGATTGCTGGCGGCCCTGTGGTTCTACCCCTAGTCGAAAAACATGGTATAAAATTACTTCCTGCCGATTCCGAACATTCCGCAATCTTTCAATGCCTCCAAGGTGTTCCCAAAGATGGCTTACGGAAAATTTTGCTGACTGCATCTGGTGGAGCTTTCCGCGACTGGGATGTAGAAAAGTTAGCAGATGTAACCGTTGCTGATGCCTTGAAGCATCCTAATTGGTCGATGGGACGGAAAATCACAGTAGACTCTGCTACTTTGATGAATAAAGGACTGGAAGTAATTGAGGCTCACTTCCTGTTTGGCTTGGATTATGACAATATCGAAATTGTCATTCATCCCCAGAGCATTATTCACTCACTGATTGAACTGCAAGATACTTCAGTTTTAGCCCAACTCGGCTGGCCAGATATGCGCTTACCCTTGCTGTATGCTTTATCTTGGCCCGATCGCATTTACACTGACTGGGAACGACTAGATTTAGTCAAAGCTGGAAATTTAACCTTCCGCGAACCAGACCATCAAAAGTATCCTTGTATGCAGTTGGCTTATGCTGTGGGTAAAGCTGGCGGTTCGATGCCTGCTGTATTGAATGCTGCCAATGAACAAGCTGTAGCTTTATTTTTAGAAGAAAAAATTCGGTTTTTAGATATTGCTCGGTGTATCGAATGGGTGTGCGATCGCCATCAAAATGATAACCGTGTAAATCCCTCTTTAGATGACATTTTGGTAGCAGATAAATGGGCAAGACAAGAAGTTTTAATAGCAAGTGAAAGGTTAGAAACTCAGTCGCGGATAATCTCTCTGCGATAAAAGCCTTTACTCAAATACCTAAAAGGCAGATTTTCTGGTTCTTGACCAATTCTTGTTTAGCCTTCAGCTTAATACTGAAGGCTAACAGCTAAATTCATTTTTGTCCATCTGCTGCTATACGTGGTTATCATAACTGCGATCGCTGCTAAAGTCTTAAGGTATCGACCAATACACAATTTTTAAACCAGGAACTTTTTCAAAATCTTTATGGTTGCGCGTCACAACTGTTGCACTGACAGAAAGCACGACGGTTGCTATTCTTAAGTCTTGTGTACCAATACGAATTTTTGCTGCACGTAGAATAATTTTAGTTGCTAAAAAATATTAAAATTCAGGCGATCGCACTTTCCTATTAACCCTAATAAATGCGTAGATGCACAGCGGCTTCTTGTCAGACATCGCATTCTCCACAAAATAACCAAAATGCGATCGCACTTCTCCAACATCACAAATGTGTCGTGTGGCTATTTATTATCAGGGAAAATTTCTTTTCGCAAATCGGGACGAGAAGCGAGGTATTCTTTTAAATGGTTGTAACCTCGCGCTAGTGAGCTATCTATTGTCAAAAGTGGTGGGTTCGCCAAGGTAGGATCTCTAGATGTAGCTAGTGGCAAACTAGTTATGTTATTCAGGGGAGCCGGGTTTGATGTCACTTCTGCGGATACGATACCTCCACCAGCGATCGCTACAGAAACTATAACGAAAATTGTCAGAGGGCGTGAATATCTTGATATTATTCTGATTTTATGCATTAAATAAAACCAGAATAATATCAAAATTAGCACAATTAATATTGCTAATGCGGTATTTGAGCGGATCATAAGACCTCGCGATCCGTGTGGAAACCATGAGGTTGAAGCTGACTCAGGAAGACTCAGCCTTACTTTATGTAGTATTAGAGTATTAATAATGTATTAAACTCGGAGAAATGATACATTTTAACCATCTATAAAATACTACGCCGCAGTCATCTGATTGTCTTAGGATTACTATTGTTATGAATGCTGCGACTGTCTCCCAACTTAAGTCACATTAGTAATATTTAATACATATTTTACCAATTATCAGCCATTCTATGCCTATTCATCAGCACAATTAATCACGGGATCGCTTGCTGTATTCTTCACGATTTGTTACAAAAGTACAAAGAACTTCTAGAGACCCAAAACCACATGTTCGGCGGACTTACTGGTTTACAAGATCCTAAAGGCACAGATTGGGGAGAGCGAATGCTCAACACGGTCGCTAGCCAAACGATTCGCCACCTGTTTAGCACGAGCGAGTCAGTAGAAGTCTTTGTGCGCTGCTACCCTTCCAGCAAGCTTTTGCAAGGCAGCATTGATAGCTTCAAAATGAGCGGTCGTGGCTTGGTGATTCGGAGAGATTTCGCGGTTGAAGAGATGTCGTTTGAAACTGATGCGGTGGCCATTGACTTCGGCTCGGTTTTAAAGGGCAAACTTAGCCTTAAGCAACCTACTCAAGCGATCGCTCAAGTAATATTATCAGAAGCAGGCATAAACCAAGCCTTTAATGCGGAACTGGTGAAAAAGCGCTTGCTTAACCTCACCGTACCATCACTGACAGAATTATCTGGCGGTGAACCAGTCTCCTTTACAGATGTTCAGGTACAGCTATTGCCAGAAAATCGATTACAGCTTGTAGCAAAAGCAGATTTAAATAATGGCGAACTCGTACCCCTGAACATGATTTTAACTGTAGGTATTGAAAGACGGCGGCGAGTTTCTTTCAAAGATCCGAAAATTCAACTTGATCAAGTGCCAGAAGCACAACGGGAAATCTCGCAAACCTTGAGCATAGCGCTGGTAGAAATTTTAGATAATATGGTCGATTTGGATCGTTTTGACCTTGATGGAGTGAAAATGCGCCTCAACCGATTAGAAACTGAAGGTCAAAAAATTATTTTCAGTGGATATGCTGAAATTGAACGTATTCCAAATAGTCCTTAATCCAAAATTAAAAGCAAAAAATTAAAGTAGAGTGAAACTTTAAACAAATTAAATACCGCCTAGATGACTCTAGGCGGTAATTTAAATCTTTAGGTTTTGAAAAAAGTTAGAAGTTGTTAATTATAGATTGTAATTAATTTTTATTTATCACTCCTAACTCCTGTACAGACGCGATTAATCGCGTCTGTACTTTCTATCTTCCCACGCCTACATATTGGAATCCAGCGCGGATCATTGCTTCGGGGTCGAGGAAGTTACGACCATCGATGATAACGGGGTGGGCCATCAGTTTCGCCATCTTTACATAGTCCAGAGTGCTGAATTGCTGCCATTCGGTGACAAGTACCAAGGCATCACAGCCGTCAGCGAGTCTTTCGGCATCAGTTTCTACTAGCACACCAGAAAGTCCATGACGTAGACCTGTTTGGGAAACAATGGGGTCATAAGCTTTAACTTTAGCTCCCAGTCGGTTTAGCTGCTCAATTAGATTGAGTGCTGGGGCGTCGCGCAAGTCGTCGGTATCGGGCTTGAAGGTCAGTCCGAGTAGTCCGACTGTTTTACCTTTGAGAATTTTTAGAACTTGTTGGAGTTTTTCCAAAGCAATCAACCGCTGACGTTCGTTGACACTGACAGCAGATTTCAGTAGCTGGGCTTCATAACCATAGTCATCAGCAGTGTGAATCAGAGCGGAGACATCTTTGGGAAAACAAGAACCACCCCAACCAATACCAGCTTGTAAAAACTTGTTACCAATACGGGAATCTAGACCGATACCTTTAGCTACTTGAGTAACATCAGCACCGACGCGATCGCAAATATTAGCAACTTCGTTAATAAAACTAATCTTAGTGGCTAAAAAGGCATTCGCAGCATATTTGATCATCTCCGCTGAACTCAAGTCTGTTGCCAGAATTGGCACTGGGGGTAAAGATTGATCTTCAGCGTACTTGCGTTCTACAATTGGGGCATACAATTGTTGCATTAAAGCTACTGCTCTTTGGCTATTGCCTCCTAGTACGATGCGATCGGGGTTGAAGGTGTCGTGAACTGCCGAACCTTCGCGCAAAAACTCTGGATTGCTGACTACATCAAACTCGGCTACAAATTCAGGTAATTTCTCATCACTCGGCACTCCACCTGCGGGTATCAGTGTTTTTTGCCGCTCTGCAACACCATCTAGAACAAGCATTCGCACCCAGTCACCTGAGCCAATGGGTACTGTAGATTTATTCACTATGACTTTATAACCACCGTTGAGATTTTCCCCAATCCCACGAGCTACAGCTTCGACGTAACGAGTATCACTTTCACCAGTGGGTAAAGGTGGCGTTCCTACAGCAATAAACAAAATTTCTCCGTGGGAAACTCCAGCAGCAAGATCGCTAGTAAAATGAATCTTCTCTGTTTGAATAGCAGACTGCATAATTTCTGAGAGTCCCGGCTCAAAAATTGGAGATTGCCCAGACTTCATTAACTTAACTTTTTCTTCGTTGTTGTCTACGCAAATTACATCATGCCCAATATGAGCCAAGCAAGCACCTGTAACTAAACCAACGTAACCAGTACCAATAACGCAAACACGCATTTGTTTAACTCCTCACTTTTTTGGGCTTAATTTCAAAAAGAAATTCTCAATTTTGCACTTAGACACTTGGGAAAACTCAGCAACTAAATCTACTAGCTACCGATGGGGTTAGCCTGTATGAAAATTTAGAGCGACGCTAGACGTAACTCAGGTGGTTGAATTATTGACATCGCTTTGAATGCGATCGCGAAAATCTTCTATTGTTAGTTTTAAACCCTCTTGTAGAGGAATGGTAGGTTCCCAATTTAACCAAGTTTTTGCCTTTGTGATATCAGGCTGGCGACGTCGGGGATCGTCCGAAGGTAGTGCCTCGAATTTAATCTGCGCGTCTGGATTGATCATATTTTGCACAGTTTGTGCCAATTGTAAAATCGTGTATTCACCAGGATTACCCAGGTTGACTGGGCCAATGTAGTCGCTATTCATTAGGCGGATGAATCCTTCTACCAAATCGGAAACGTAGCAGAAACTACGAGTTTGCGAACCATCACCGTACACGGTTAAAGGATTACCCTGCAAGGCTTGAACTATAAAGTTGCTCACCACCCGACCATCATTTTCTAACATTCTCGGTCCGTAGGTGTTGAATATCCGCACAACTCGAATATCAACTTTATTTTGCCTGTAGTAATCAAATGCTAGAGTCTCAGCAATTCTTTTACCTTCGTCATAGCACGAACGTATTCCAATGGGATTAACGCTACCTCTATACTCTTCAGTTTGCGGATGAATTTCTGGATCTCCGTATACTTCACTAGTAGAAGCTAAGAAAAACCTTGCTTTCACACGTTTAGCTAGCCCCAACATATTTAGTGTTCCCATCACGTTAGTTTTAACAGTTTTAACTGGGTTGTACTGGTAATGTACTGGTGAAGCAGGACAAGCTAAATGATAAATTTGATCGACTTCTAACCGAATTGGTTCGGTAATATCGTGACGGATCAATTCAAAGTACGGATGGTCTAACCATTTCAAAATGTTACGTTTATGACCAGTGTAAAAATTATCCAAGCATATTATTTCATGCCCAGCAGCCATTAGTCGGTCGATGAGATGGGAACCAATAAACCCAGCACCGCCCGTCACCAAAATTCTCATAATTTCCCAGTTACTTACAAATATTTTCAGTAGCTATTGCACTTACTTTTAGATTACCCACCTTGGGCACAAAAATACAAAACAAAAAAAAATAACAAGGCTCAATCAAAAATTGTTGTTGAACTTACCTATTTTTTCACAGTTGTAGTTTTGTTATATTTTTACCTGTTTTCTTAAGAATTTAATTAGCAAAATAACAGAAATTGTTTAAAAGTTGTTTGTTGTTCAGCCGAACTTTATCAAATCTTCAAAAATATAAAGTATTTTTACGGTTATTGAAGTTTTAGTTGGATACAAAAAGTTAGTCGAGATCGGGACGACACTCGTGCTACAAATATATGCAAATAATACAGATGTAAATCCCTACAGCCGATTCATTTTTTAGCAATATTTTCGGAAATTTGATGCCTCCGGCGGTCACTGAGCTTATCGAAGTGCGGACTACCCTAACGCAGCCCAAGTCCACTTACTTGAACTGTATTCTGCCTTATATCATACAGCAGATGTAATGCTGCTAACCGTGGTAGGCAGAATTAAATTTGTGCTTTGACTGCGTTGCGGTTCTCCAAGCATAATAATTGAGCAGGTGAGTTGTCTGGCTAGTTGGGTTGTGACATCGCTAATGGCTAACCCTCCAGGACTGGTACGATTACGTATAAAAGGTAAAACTACTAAATCATATAATCTTGCTGCCTGTAAAATCGCTTGGGCAACATTTTCGTGAGCGATGATTTGAATTTCTGGGGCATTGGCTAAAGCCAATTTAGATACCAATAAGGAGAGATGCGATCGCCTCCAAGCAATTTTACTAGAACTAGTACGGCGATCGCACACATTCAGCACAGTAATATGGCTCTGATTTGCCTCTGCTAGCATCTGGGCAAATTGTACAGGTTGTAATGTTGGTGCTATTAAGTTTTCTATTGGTACTAAAATCCGCTGAATTTTTTTTGGTGATTCTACTAAACGTGTCACTGCTACTGGACAATGAGATGCCCAAAGCACACCATCAATCACATTCCCAAATAAACGCGCTCGTAACCCAGTCCGTTTACCCCAACCCATAACAATTAAATTAGCCTTTTGTTCGCGAGCCGCTCTGCTAATTCCTTGAGCAAAGGCATCATCAATTCGCAGCGCTGGTTCTGTGGCTACGCCCAAAGCTCGACTTTGTGTTGTGGCTTTATTCAATAACCACTCACTCCGTTGTAGAGATGCTTCTAACTGGGGCGCATCCATGTGAGCAGCAGCAGTAGCGATCGCCAGGGGTATAATTTTGCCATGAGATTGACGTGCTAATAACGCTGCCATTTCAACCAAATACTGCTGGGTCTGAGGATTATATATAGGTACGACTATAGTAAAAGCATTGTCTGTTTCTGATGTATTCTCCTCAGCTAGGGGTGGTGCTGGATCTTCATCTGCTGGGGAGTTCAAACCAACAGCTATTCGACTGGTTATCAAAGGTCCCAAGGTTGATGTGATGAGCATTAAAACAATCACACTATGTAATACTTCTACTGGCAGCAACCCAGACTGATATCCCACTAAAGTTGCTGCTAACGTTGTACCAACCTGGGGTAGTGACAGCGACCACATCGTTAGCATTTCTTGCCATTTATAGCGGTAAAGCAGTTTTGTCAACAAAGCTGCGATCAATTTACTGATAATCAAAGCAACTACGATTAACAGCGTTAACTTGAGCGTGTTCAGATTGTTCGCAAAGGCAGGTAAATCGATCAATAAGCCAAGGTCTACAAAGAAAATAGGAATGAACAGCACACTGCCAATAAATACCACCTTTTCTTTGACTGGGCCTTCACCCACAGCTTCATTCACTGCCAAACCTGCTAAAAAAGCACCAACAATTTTTTCTACCCCAATCAATTGAGCGCCCACAGCTGCCAGAAACACAGAAAGCAACACAAATAAAAACTTGTTTCCTTCATCGTCTCCAGACCGTTTGAAAAATTCTTTGCCTGCCCAATCAAAGCCTGTCACAACGGCCACAGAGTAAATAATTAACCAACCAGACAAAGTGAGTAGTTTCGCAAAGCTGAATGCTTGAGTATGAGAGACAGCTACACAAATGGCTAATATTAGTACTGCACCAATGTTTGTAAAAATCGTAGCTCCAATGGTGACAGTAACAGCTTCGTTGTTTATCACTCCCAAACGGCTGATTATGGGGTATGCCAAAAGGGTATAGGAAGCGAATAAAGAGCCAATTAAGATTGAAGTATTCCAGCCATAGCCAAAAATCAGCCCTACTAAAGTTCCCATGAGTAGGGGTACACTGAAAGTAAAGCTAGCAAACCCAAAAGCACGACTTTTTTTCCGGCGAAACTGTTCTAAATCAATTTCTAGCCCAGCGACAAATAGCAAATAAATTAACCCAATGTCTGATAGTAGGTTAATCATGGGTGAGTCAGACTGAAAAAGATTCCAACCCGAAGGCCCAAGTACTAGCCCTGAGAAGACCAAACCCACTAATCCTGGTAATCTTAACCGCTCAAACATAATGGGTATAACTAAGATGACCACCAGTAAAATAGCAAAGGGAACAATTGGTTCTTTGCCAAGAACTTGGGAAGTTGGTTCCAGAACAAGAACTTGTGATATTAGTTCCATATATAGGAATTGAAGGGGCTATGGTAAAACAGCGATTACCTTGGGGGCGATCGCCCGATCAATATGAATAAATAGAGAAGCCACCTGACAAAAAATCAAAAATCTTCTTAATTTACACTAACTAGGCAATTATTTAAGAATTAACTACCTACGGGTGGATTTGACTCAAAATAAACCGTAAGCGATCGTAGTCGTCTTTAAGTAGCACACTTAAGCTACGTCCAGCTTTAATTAGCCATTGTCGGTCAGCTTTGCGTAACTGGTATACATCTCGAATTGCAGCTGCGGCTAAAGATTCTATTGGCGCACCATTTATACACAGCAGTGTCCGTAAAAAATCTAGTTCTTCAGTAAATTTAATGATAGCTTCTGGTTCACATCGATAAACAGCTTGATGAATTTGCGGGGGACGGGGTGGAAGATACTGATATACTCTTTGGTTATAACTTTGATTTTGCGAAGATAGTTCAAATCCGACGATCGCAGCCCTAAATTCTGTGCGGAGCATGGCAAATATTTGCGGTTGTTCTTCCCGTAAGTCTTGCAAGGACAACCCTAATGCTCTCGCCCTGTGTACGGAATCTATGGGCATAGTGGTGGCATAATACACTACAGCATAAATTCGATTGCCAGATTCTTCATCTACAGAACAGACCCAACTACCAAAGGGTGGCATCGAGGGGAAGCTTAAATCTTCTGGCTCTAAACACTGAGCTAAAAATTCAGTACTAGTAGTTTCAATCACCTCCGCAATGTGGTTCGGATGGCGATCGCCAGTAGCAAACTGTGGTAAAGGGAGGCGCATAGTAATTTAGTCATTAGTCATTCGTCATTAGTCATTAGTTTTTGCCAAATGACAAAGAACAAATGACTAATGACTAATCTTATTTGGCTTTTTTACGTCCGGCGGTGGTTTCTACGAGTTCCAATTCGCTCAGACGAAAGGTAACTAACTTATCCCAGTTACCACCTTCAAATAATATGGCTACTTTGCCATCACTCACCCGTTGCACGAGTCCTTCGTAGCGATAATAAGTATCTGCGGGATTCTTGACGCGAACAGTTGCTCCAGGCAGAATCATTTTTTTAGCCTCGTTTGTTTCCTTTTAATAGCTTAATACTTGTTAATGGTCATTAGTCATTAGTCATTAGTCATGGGGCATTGGGCATTGGGCAAAGAAAAATGACAAATGACAAATGACGAATCAATAATACTTCTGTCTTTGTCGAAAATTTGCTACCGATTCTACTATTCCCAAGGAAATGAAGTTGGTCAGCATCGCAGAACGCCCATAACTCATCCAAGGTAGGGGAATTCCTGCTACAGGTGCTAAACCAACAGTCATACCAATGTTGACAATCAGCTGAAACACAATCATGGACAAAACGCCAATAGCCAACAAAGAACCAAAGTTATCTTTGGCGGTTTGGGCAATATGCAGTAGACGGAAGCAAATTAAGCAGAAGACAAACAGTACTAACAAACAACCGACAAAACCAAATTCTTCCCCTACTGCGGAGAAAATAAAGTCTGTATGCTGTTCTGGTACAAAATTCAGTTGCGTCATGGGCCCCTTAAACAGACCCCATCCCCAGATTTCACCAGCACCAATAGCAATGCGAGATTGGATTAAGTGATATCCAGCACCGAGTGGATCGTGATCGGGATTCATGAATACAGTTAGTCGGTCTTTTTGATACTCTTTCAACACATGGTTCCAGGCGAAGACTCCTAATTCGCCACCCAGTATATTGAGAATCCACGCACCGATAGCACCCAAACCAAATCGACGCCAGGGAATAGTTTGCCAGCCCACAATAGCCATTGCAACTGACCAAACTATCCCTAATGGGCCAAAAGATAGTTCTTTGAATAAAACTATTGGCGCTGTTAAAGGCCAAGAGATACTAAACAAAATGGCGGCAACCACCGGAGAAATCATCAGAATTAACCAACCTGGGTTAGCATTTGCCCAGTAAAGCATTCCTAAGACGATCGCACCAAATACCAGTGATGTTGCTAAATCTGGCTGCAAAAATACTAATCCCCAAGGTATAGCGGTGATTGCCAAAACGCGGAAAACACCTTCGAGACTAGAAGCAGTACGCCTGTGTAGCAAAGCTGCTAATGTGATAATCATGCCGACTTTGGCAAATTCTGAGGGTTGCACGTTAAAGCCGGCGATACTAATCCACCGTTGCGCCCCTTTGGCGCTAGTACCAGCAATCATCACGGCAATTAAACTGAAGTTCGTCAGTGTGTATGTTACCCAGTGCCACTGCATCAAGAGTTCGTAACGGATGCGAGATAAAAATAGGGCTATAAGCACGCCGATACCCGCTACCATCCAGTGCCACCACCAGTCAGTTACTGGCTGCTTCAGTTCCGTACTGAGAATCATCAGGCCGCCAAAAATACTAACAGCAATCGGCAAACAAAAAAGTAGCCAATCTACATGCTGCCAGGGCTTAACCCAAGACTTCCAGCGAATTTTGGGGAGCGATCGTTTTAACAACATTGTGCCAGTTTAGACTTTAGCTTTAATTGTTGGGAATTGGTCAATAATCAATATTTATTCTTCCCCAATTTCTCTAATTCCTAACACCCAATTTCTAGTATTCCCAAGCTATAGCCCAGGAAGTAGATAGAAATATAAAATTTATAATTATGTCAAGGCAGCAACTGATACTTTACCAGCAATGGTAAGAGCGATTGCTGTTAATGCTTTTGCGGAAGCTGAATCTGGGTCGCCAACAACTATCGGTACACCGCTATCACCACCAACTCGCGTAGAAATCTCTAGCGGCACGCACCCCAACAGTGGTACTCCCAATTCCGCAGCTGTTTTGGAGCCACCACCGGAACCAAAGATGTCATATTGCTTATCTGGTCGATCGGGGGGGATAAAATAGCTCATATTTTCCACGATCCCCAATACCGGAACATTCATCTGCTGGAACATCCGCAATCCCTTGCGAGAATCTAACAGAGCTACGTTTTGCGGTGTGGTGACAATTACTGCCCCTGCCATCGGCACTGCTTGGGTTAAAGTTAACTGAGCATCTCCCGTACCTGGTGGCATATCTACAATCAGATAGTCCAGTTCTCCCCACTGCACTTGATAGAGAAACTGGCGAATTACACCATTGAGCATAGGCCCCCGCCAAATTACTGGTTGATCTCGGTCAATCAAAAAGCCCATTGAAACTAATTTGACGCCGTGATTAAAAGCAGGTTCCAGGATTTCACCTGTTTCAGTAGAACGCACAGTAATTTGAGCATCAGACAAACCCAGCATAGTTGGGTCATTGGGCCCGTAAATATCAGCATCTAACAAGCCGACTTTCGCCCCAGTTTGGGCTAGAGCCACTGCTACATTCACTGCAACTGTACTTTTTCCAACGCCACCTTTACCGCTGGAAACAGCAATGATATTCTTGACTCCAGAAATACCAGTGCGGTCAGGTAAACTTTTTTGTTGTGGTGTTTCTGCCGTCACTTCTATGCTGACATCTGTCACGCCTGGAAGTTTTTTGACAGCTTTCTGACAGTCTTCGACAATAAATTCACGTAAAGGACAGGCAGGGGTGGTTAACACTAAAGTGAAACTAACCTTACCACCGTCAATTTTTACGTTGCGAATCATATTCAGTTCTACCAGACTTTTACGAAGTTCTGGGTCTTGCACTGGTCGCAAAATTTCTAAGACAGAGCGGGAATCAAGGACATCGTACATAAAAATTCAAAATTCAAAATGAATAAATACACTTGTGGGGAACATCTTAGCTATTAACTGGATGCCTTTTTAAGTAAGGTCAGCTTAGTGTTATCACTGTTACTGCCGTGATAACACTTAGCAAATTGCATTATTACCTAATAGAATCTTAACTTTCTTTGGGCATTGGGCATGAAGAAGAGACAAGGTAGACAAGGAAGAGGGGGAGACTTGGGAGAGATTTGTCCCTCTTATCCCCTGCTCCCCGGTCACTGAGCGTAGTCGTACCACTTCGTGGAAGCAAGCTAGCAAGAGCGTCTCCAAGAGTTGTGCTGCTCCTCTGCTCCCTTGCTTCTTCCCCAATCCCCACTACCTAAAAATCAAAACAACTGTCATTAAGGGATTTTTTATTCCCAGATACCGCTGGTAATGCCGTCTTTTCTACTGCCTCGACTAAAGCTCGTGCAACTCTGTCTGCATAAGGACGGGATAAAGACCAAATCAGGGGTGATAACCAACCCCGTAACGTTACCGAATAAGATAAACAAGTACCACAAACCGTTGACTCTACTTGGTAAGTTACTCGTTCCTCTATTCCAGGAATTGCCATCACTCGGATACTCAACATCTCTCTGGGATTGACGCGTTCCACAAAAATTCTGATGGGAATCGGCGAAAAGCGTGTTACAGCTTGAAAAATTAATCCTGGTTTGGGTACTAATCCGTGGGGAACATTAGTACTCTTAAGTTGTGGATGCCAAGAAACATCTGTTAAGTCAACCACTTTTTGCCACAGTTCATCTACAGAAGCAGAACTAATCTCTCGATATGTCCACACCAGAGAAGCGCAAAACCGACGACGTTTGCGGTGGATGAATTTGGATAACCAACCTTGCATTTTCCTAATCCTCCTCCCTAGATACTTTCTGGGAAATCTGGTATGGTGTGCAACTACGAGCAATTGCTAAATTAAAACTTTCTCAAAAATGCCCTAAACATAGCAAGCCTCGATTCGATACAGACCCAAATAGCCGACATCAGCAATATGGCAAAAAAGTTTTGAGTAGACCAGTCAAATCTTTGATACTTCAAGCTGAAGACTAAAATTTAGTCTTTATACCAGAATATTCCAATTAAGAATTTCAAACAAAACTAATTCAATATACAAGCCTATACGCATTTGAGGGAAAATAACTCTAGTGATGCCCATCAATCGGATAAATGCTTAACCCAAGAAGAAAAAAGCGGGTTGGGCAAATAGAGCTAGATTGTTGGCGCGTGTTTCCCCCAAATTTTCATTTGAAAATTTGTGGCTTTCTGGAAATTGTAATTTAGGTTCGGGAATCTATGTTGACCAACTCGCAAACACCAACTGTAGAAGCAGAATCATCAAAGTCTTTGCCAGCACCTGACGCTCAGACTAGGGTCAGTCAGTTTATGAAACAACTGCAAGACCAAATTACCGAATCATTGGCAAAACTAGATGGTGTGGCTAAGTTTCATGAAGATAGTTGGGAACGCCCAGAAGGAGGAGGAGGGCGATCGCGCGTGCTGCGAGATGGTGCAATATTTGAACAAGCAGGT
The DNA here is from genome assembly GCF_034530815.1 of Nostoc sp. DedSLP03. Lineage (NCBI taxonomy): Bacteria > Bacillati > Cyanobacteriota > Cyanophyceae > Nostocales > Nostocaceae > Nostoc > Nostoc sp. DedSLP03. The sequence goes on along the minus strand of NZ_JAVRCK010000024.1, from coordinate 53,540 downwards.
GTAAACTTTTCTGAAGTTCAGGGTTCCCATTTGCCACCTTCAATTTTAACCCAACGCCCGGAAGCCGCAGGGCATGGCTTTTATGCCACAGGGACTTCAATGGTATTACATCCTCGCAATCCTTATGTGCCCACAGTTCATCTCAATTATCGCTACTTTGAAGCGGGGCCAGTGTGGTGGTTTGGTGGCGGTCTTGACTTGACACCCTATTACCCCTTTGCTGAAGATGCGGCACATTTACACAAAACATTAAAGCAAGCTTGCGACCAACACCACCCAGAGTATTACCCAGTATTTAAGCGCTGGTGTGATGAATATTTCTATCTCAAGCATCGTGATGAGACACGGGGTGTTGGTGGTCTATTTTTTGATTACCAAGATGGCCAGGGTGCTTTATACCGCGGCCCAAATCCCAATGGGGAAGCTGCCATTTATAGCAACCAAGTAGGAACACCAGCAACCCGCAATTGGGAAGATTTGTTTGGCTTTGTACAAGGCTGTGGCAGAGCATTTTTACCAGCTTACGTACCAATTGTAGAACGGCGACATGGGATAGAGTATGGCGATCGCCAACGGAATTTTCAACTCTACCGCCGGGGACGTTATGTAGAATTTAACTTAGTTTATGACCGAGGCACTATTTTTGGTCTACAAACCAACGGACGCACCGAATCAATTCTCATGTCCCTACCTCCCCTAGTGCGCTGGGAATACGGCTATCAACCCGAACCCAATTCCCCTGAAGCCGAGTTGTATGAAACCTTCCTTAAACCTCAAGATTGGATCAATTGGACACCCAAATAGTTTTGAGTGCTGAGTGTAAGAGTGAGGAGTTATGATAATTATCCCCTTCTTCCCCCACTCCCCCATCTCACTAATCTCTTCCACTCTCCACTATTTTGATGAGTTATAACTACTAAAGTTAAGCACTTAGCTGAAAAAGGTGACAAATTTAGCTATAGCTTGTTAATCTCAAGTGACAGCATTAGAAAATTCTGTCACTAGTTAATCTTAAAAGGAATGCCACGGGGAGGGCTTCAGTGATTCATATAGACCAAAAAACCTATACAACCCAAGACGGAAACACCGTTATCGTCTTGACACCATCAGGCCGTCTGGATATCACCACGGCTTGGCAATTTCGCCTGAAGTTACAAGAGTGTATTTCCAAACTCAGTCGCCATGTTGTTGTAAATTTGGCTCAGGTAAATTTTATTGATAGTTCTGGTCTTACATCTTTGGTAGCTGGAATGCGTGATGCTGATAAAGTCAAAGGCAGTTTCCGCATCTGCAATGTACATCCAGAAGCCAAACTCGTGTTTGAAGTGACGATGATGGATACTGTTTTTGAAATCTTTGAAACAGAAGAGGAAGCTTTAGAAGGTGTACCTCGTAGCATTGCTAGCTAAAAAACAGTTAGAAGTTAGGAGTTAGGAGTGAGGAGTGAGGAGTTAATTCAAAATTCATAACTCATAACTCATAATTCATAACTTTATCTTATTGAGTACTGATTTCGCTTGGTGTAGCGATAAGGCCCCATAATCGCTCCCCAGGTTGCTTTTCCAGTTGCGGGATCGATTCCTTTGTCGTAGCTGTGAAATTCTGTTGTTGTAGCTGCAAAACCTAAAGAAACATGGATACTATTGCCAAGATAAGTAAAGCTACAACGAGTCTCTGGTAGTGGGGTAGCGGTAAACTTATAGCGATCGCCAGCTAGTTTCTCCTGAGTAACTGTTAGGATACAACCTGGTAGTAAATCTAATTGTTCAGATGTCAGTGTGTTTAGTAGAGCCGGGTTATTACCTGCGCCTATTAATGCACCTGGATCTTGAGGCATATAATATTGAACTTCCACGGTTGCGTCAGAGTTGCTGCTTTGACGCAACCGGATAATTCGCTGGCGATAAGGTTTATCTAAGGTAATAACGTTAGCCTGTTCGGCAAATAAGGTGATGCTATCTTCTGCAAACAGATTAACTGGTCTTTGCCACAGACGGAGGTGGACATACCAAACTGGTTCTGCTAAGGCTTGTTCTTGATTATCAAATTCACCAGCTAGGTACTCACCTAAAGCAATTAACTGTGGCGAGAAGTTCATAATTACAATAAATAAATCATTAAGGATAATAATTTTTGGCTAGTTTTTGAGGAGAAAAGGTCTGATCTCCTGTAGCTATCAGTTTATAAAATACTTCTAATGTGTATATATTGTAAATGAAACCATCACCCGCTAAAAGCTCAACTTGGCAAAGTAGCCTTTAAGCGAGAAAATAAAGATACGTCGCCCTTAACATTTCTTTTTTATTTGTGAATAACGTCCGTACAGTCTCTGATACAAAGCGAACTTTCTACAATCTTCACACCCGTCCGATCAACACTATTTATCGTCGGGTAGTAGAAGAATTGATGGTGGAAATGCATCTGCTGTCAGTAAATATCGATTTTAGCTACAATCCAATTTATGCCTTGGGTGTCGTCACTACTTTTGATCGCTTCATGGAAGGCTATCAACCAGAACGGGATCGAGAATCAATTTTTAACGCCTTATGTCAGGCTATAGAACAAGATCCGCAACAATATCGACAGGATGCCCAGAGATTGCAAGCTGTAGCTAAAGGTTTGCCAGTTAAAGATTTAATTGGATGGCTGGGCCAAACTACTTACTTAGATAGAGATGCTGACTTGCAAGCAACCCTACAAGCGATCGCCAATAATCCTAACTTTAAATACAATCGGTTGTTCGCAATTGGTGTATTTTCGTTATTAGAACAGTCAGATCCCGAATTAGTCAAAGACGAAAAGCAACTCACTGAGGCGCTAAAAGCGATCGCTGCTGGCTTGCACCTCTCTGATGACAAACTCAACAAGGATTTGGAGTTATACCGTTCTAACCTAGACAAAATGGCGCAAGCGCTAGTAGTGATGGCAGATATCCTCTCAGCCGATCGCAAAAAACGCGAGCAACGTAAACAACAATCAACTACCCCAGTTGCTCCCCCAAGTTCCAACGAATAGTTAAAATTTGGCAGTGATGAGTTAGGAGTTATGAGTGAGGAATTGTTAATAACTCCTAACTCCTAACTCCTAACTCTTTGCTTTATACACCCAATATTTTGTAGATTAAGCTGTTAATTATAGTCAGCGTAAATGCCCCAATAACAGCACTCCAAATCCCGTAACGCAAGCGAAAGCCCTCTACTAACCAAGCAGCAATACTAAAACAAACCACGGCAATCATAAATGTGAAAATGCCAGATAATAAGTCTAATGTGAGTAGATTTGGTACTGCAAAAATGAGGCTTAAAATTGGTCTGACTATTGCTGTCACGATACCAAGCACTGCGGCAGAAAGAAACGCTTTCCCAGGAGTATCAATTTCAACTCCCAAAGGCAACTTACTAATTATCAACAAGCTGATAGCTGTTACGACCCAAACAATTAGAAGCGTTACGATGTTCATGTCACAACCCCTGATACTAATTAGTAATTTGTAATTCGTAATTCAGACACACTGAAATAGGCTTAATATAAGCGCTTTTCAATCTGTTAACCTATTTAGACATCCTTCCCCAATTTGGTATGAAATGTGGATGGTAATTGGTGATAAATTGCTCAATCTATAGGTGGAAAAATCTTTAAAGCTCAACCAATTATTTGTAAATTAGCAGTTTTTTTTTATCTAGCCGAGATTTATTCTAGATATCTTTAGGTTTGGGAAAAGACTTACAGAGGAAGTGATGAATGGGGAGCAAGGGAGGCAGGGGAGCAGGGGAAAAGGTTAAAGGTTAAAGGGAAAAGGAATAAATTTAATCTTTCCCCTTTTCCCCTTACCCCTTTCCCAATGCCCCATTCCCAATGCCCCATGTCCAATGCCCCATGCCCCATCCCCAATTTCCGATTTCCCTATCTCATCTTTTAAGAGGAGGTTGGGTTTGTTTGGGTGCTACAGGCGCTTGAGGCGCTGGTGAGTTAGGAACTACCGGAGAAATACCAGGATTGATGCCTTGCCCAGCTGGAGGCTGAGTGATGCTAGGAAAGGGTACAGAATTAGGTGCTAAGGGGTATTTTGGGGTAATATTCCCTTCGGGATTGATTCCTGGTACTGCACCAGTTCCAGGGTTGATTGGGAAAGAGGGAACAGTAGGCTGGTTAGGCGAGTTTATAGATGGTTGAGATGGACCAGGAATAATTCCCAAAGAAACGCGATCGCCCCCTACTTGTCGTAGCAAATCTAATGTCTCAATCACATCATTGTAAGTTGCTGTGCGCGAAGCATTCAGCACAACAACAGCATTAGGGTTTGCTTGGAGATACTGTTTTAAACTCTGTCTCAAATCTTCCTGTTTTACAGGCTGTTTTTCTATGTAAGTATTGCCCACAGCATCGATGGTAACAATCACACTTCCACTTTGTGAAGTTATTCCAGAGACTGTACTGGGGCTGGCTTTAGGCAAATCAACATTTATTGCCTGTTGCCGTGTAAATTGTAAAGCCGCTAATAAAAAAAATGTCAGGATACAAAAAACGACATCAATTAAAGGGATGATTTGAATTTGGACTTCTTCAATTGGAGTATGTAGATTAACTTTCATGTCTCATTCACAAACCTGGTTTGGGGGTTGAATTATTGACTATTAATTAGGTGTATTCGGGGGCTCAGGAGGTTCAGAAACTCTAGTCTTTCCTGGCTTGCGGGGTGGAGTGAAATTTTCTGGCACAATTGCTGATGTCCTATTGCTAAAGTCAGGAGGAGACTGGCGATAGAGCAATTCCATCTCATTCCCTGCCTTCCGAAAAACTTTGACTTGGTTGACTACAAAACTTTGAAATAGACGGTAAAACACCAAACTAATGATGGCAACTATTAGCCCACTTGCCGTACTAATTAAGGATTCACCAATACCAGTAGTCACCCCAGCGGTAGATTCAGTTCCCAAATCGCCAATCCGAATTGAGCGCAGAGAGTGGATCAAACCTAAAACTGTACCCAACAATCCTAGCAACGGCGCTAGAGCAATCACCGCTTCTAAAAGTTTTTCGCCCCTGCGCATCCCAGCTAATTCGTCTTCTGCTGTAGCCTCCAGTGCTAGTCGAAAAGTTTCCGCATCACTTTTGGCAAAACGTAGAGGGGCGTAGAGAAAACGCCCGACAGGCTGATGGCTTGCTTGTTTTGCTATGTCCGCAGCTACTTCCCAATTATCCTGGGCAGCATCCAAGACGCGATCGACTATTTGCTTTTCCTGAGTCAAAATTCGCAACCAGAACCACATACGCTCGAAAATCACACTCAAAGCTAGAATCGACAGAATGAGCAAAGGCCACATCGCTGGCCCACCCTTGTAAAACAAATCTAAAATATCCACTGTTTAAATTTCCTCCCTCCACGACTAAAGCAAATGTGTTAAGGCATTTTAATTCTAGAGATTAATGCAAAATGAGGGACTTCCAAAATATAAATTTCTCGAAAACCTAAAAAAACAGTGCAAGGATGATGTATTTGACTAAGACTGCTGTACTAACTTGCTGCTGGGTAGGCAATCGAATGATAGATGGGTAATTTTTGGCATACTTTTGCTAGACTTCCTTGTAATACCAATTTGAAAAAAGAATGCAATACATAGATAAGACCTTACCCAACCCTCTACAAGGCTTTGGGGAGGGTGTGCGTCAGTAAGCGTGGTCATCTAGTTGCAAACATTTTTTAAATTGATATAACCTGAAGTTTGATTACAGGATATTTTCACGTAAAGGAGAAAAATTTTGGCAGCAGTCCGAGTCCGCCAGCATGTTAATCCACTTGGTAAAAAGTATCAAACACCAGCAAATCCTCAAGACTGGGAAAAAATTTATGCAAAGCCAAATCAACCACTACATTTAGATATTGGCTGTGCGAAGGGACTGTTTTTGTTGAATATGTCTAAGATAGAACCTAACTGGAATTTTCTCGGCTTGGAAATTCGGGAACCGTTGGTGGTGGAGGCGAATAAGTTACGTTCTGAATTAGGTTTAACAAACCTGCACTATTTATTTTGCAATGTGAATAACTCACTGCACTCACTTTTATCTTCCCTGCCTCCAGAAAGTTTACAACGCGTTACTATTCAATTTCCCGATCCTTGGTTTAAAACCCGCCACGCTAAACGTCGTGTAGTCCAACCAGAACTAGTGGCAGACTTAGCTAAGTATCTTGCGGTTGGGGGGTTGGTATTTTTACAATCAGATATGGAATTTGTGGCAGTGGAAATGCGCGATCGCTTTGCAGCTAATTCAGCTTTTCAGAAAGTTGGTACAGAAAAATGGTTGGCTGAAAACCCCTTACCAGTCTCCACAGAAAGGGAAATAGGCACACAAAAAAAAGGTGAACCTGTTTATCGGGCTTTGTTTGAAAGAGTGAAAACTACAGAATAGAGATGTTTATAATATCAACTCTATTCCTCAATTTTGAATTTGAAGTTTTATTGAGCAGCCTGATAAATATTTGTTAATATTACTTAAGTATTGCTTATTATCTTTTTATTAAACATTGCCCAAGATTGGAAAATTTTTTGGGACATAAATGTTTTATTAATGGCTAAAATTCTGCGTTTGAAGTGATTGATAGAGATATAAACTTTATCAATAAATAGTTATAAGTAAAACTTTCAAGTTATTGTTTAGTGACATAAAAGTTTTATTTATGTCTGATTATAAATTTTCAAAATATAATTAAATCATTATTACTATGCTTAAAATATATACAGATTAGGTAATTACAGTCCTTAGTGATTCCGCCTATATCTAAGTTATATATTCAGAGGAAAATCACAATGGAAAAGAATAAAAAGAATTCAGATTTTCAATTGGACATTAGCAATCTGATTGATAATGCTATTAACAATGCACTAGTACGACGAAACCCAAATCAGGATTCAGAAGATGCTTTGCTAACTCTGTCTGATGAAGAAATGGCAAACGTTACAGGTGGTTTTACAACGGTTACAACATTGAATCCAACCATTGCAGGTGGTATTAGTGTAAAACCGACTAATGATATTCTTCTGAGAAAACCGATTATTTGTGGACTAATTGCACAAGACCAGAACTTGATATCTTGATCTGAAAGCACAAGTCTTTGAAATGACCAATCAGTATTAAACTCTTGGACATTTAATTTGCTTATTTAGGTTGATGGAGAAGAGTCCGACCCAAAATTAGCTGTCAATCTCCATCAGCTTAAAAATACAATTTACTATAGGTTCAATTTATGGAAGACATCGCTACTGAAAAAACTACACTTTGCCCTAGTGCAAGACCAGAATGGCAAAACAGTGTTGTTTTCGGCGTCATTGGTGGCACAGTTACAGAACCCCGCGTAGCTTATCTTAAACACCCCCAATCTATCACAGATGAACTGATAGCAAAGGCTAGTCCAGTAACACCCACTGAAATTTTTCGGACGGCTGCACCCTGTGCAACTAAGGGTTGTCAACATTTTGATGGTAAAGATTGTCGTCTGGCAATGCGAGTTGTAGAAAACTTGCCAAAGGTAGTAGAAGATTTACCACCTTGTTCCATACGCCGAGATTGTCAGTGGTGGCAACAAGAAGGTAAGGCAGCTTGTATGCGTTGTCCACAAGTTATTACAGATAACTACAATCCCTCTGAATTACTAGTTAAGGTGGCGACACCGACTGTTGGCTAAACAAAGCTAGAAAGTTTATTTAAATAATTTAAGGAGAATATTATATCAATGAACATTCATCACAAATATCTCACAAGTCAAATTGAAATTACGAACTTGATTGAAGAAGCTGTTGTGAATGCATCTGCAAGACGAAAACAAGTTTTAGAACAAAACTCACTCTCAGAACTGTCTGAAGAAGAACAGAAAAACATTACGGGTAGTGGAGTAGTAACAGATGTGAGAGATGCGATAATTTTATTAGGCGGCTATCTACTGGGTTAGTACTGCTGGGCGTAATTTGTAATTTATATACCGCAGATATTTGATTACTTTGGAATGGATGGTTTATTTTCAAGGTGCGGCGGTACTAGTTTTAATAATTCTTGTAAAAACAGGTTGTGGTAGTAACTTAACTACCACAATTTTCTCTACATCAAAATTGGTTGATAAATTTAAAAATTATGACATTTCTCTTAAACTCTCATAATATTGTCGATTATTTAATTGAACAGGGATTATGTAATCAGTTAGAACAACCACCGATTAAGGTAGAATTACTTACAGCTAAAAACTTTAATTTATTAGTTACTTTACCAGGCGATCGCAAACTTCTAGTGAAACAAGAACGACACAATCAAGAAGGTAAAGCGGCTGGTGAATTTTTAAGTGAGTGGCGAATTCAAGAGTTATTACAACGATTTCCCAACCTTGACAACTACTGCTCATTTTTACCAGAAGTACTGCATTTTGATGCCGAGAATTCCATTATTGTCTTCAGATATCTGGATGACTATCGAGATTTAATGGATTTCTACATCAAGGAAAATAGCTTTCCTACAGAAATCGCTAGAGCAATTGGTAATATTTTAGGGACTATCCATCGTGATACTTTTAACCGCCAAGAATATCAGGAATTCTTTTCTAAAAATTCAGATAATTTCATGGCTGACCAAGTATCATATTTAGTTCAGAGATTAGAACGGCTTGAACCGGAAATTTTTAGTTTAGTTCCTGGCGATGGGTTAAAGTTTTTTGCTCTATATCAACGTTATGATAGTTTGGGGCAGGCGATCGCAGAATTAGGTAATAGTGTAACGCCTTCTTGTCTCACCCATAATGATTTGAAACTAAATAATATTCTCCTTTACAAAGATTGGCAGAATTCCAGTAATAATATTGTTCGGCTAATTGATTGGGAACGCTCGACTTGGGGAGATCCAGCCTTTGATTTGGGGACACTTATTGGCAGCTATGTACAAATCTGGCTGGGTAGCTTAGTTATCAGTAATTCTTTGAGTATTGAAGATTCTCTACGCTTGGCAATAACACCTTTAGAACGACTTCAGCCTTCAATTAGTATATTAACCCAAGCTTATTTAAACACTTTTCCAGAAATTTTAGAACACCATCCTGACTTCTTGCTGCGGGTGGTGCAATTTACCGGTTTCGCTTTGATTCAACAGATTCAGGCAATGATTCAATATCAAAAATCTTTTGGCAATATGGGGATTGCTATGCTTCAGGTTGCTAAGACGTTATTAAGCCGTCCTGTACAATCAATGCCAACAATTTTTGGTGCTGCTGCTGTTGAATTAACTTACCTGACTAGTTCTGCTGTTTAAATCATTTTATTATTTCTTAAGTAAGTAGTTATGCAATTATTAAATTCTCCTCAAACTCAGCTACAAACTGGTTTAACTGGGCAATTACTGGATGTTCTGCAAGATATTGTTCAAAAAATTGAGATAAAATCTGATTTCTCCATCCACCATCCAGATTACAAACCTTTGGAATTACCATCTGATGCAGTAGAACGTTTTCAGAAGATGCCAACCCAGATGCAACAGAAATATCTGAGTCTGCAATTGCGGAGTTTTCTTTATGGTATCTATTACAACGGTTCTATGCAAAGTACGTTGGCACTAGATGGGGAAAGAAATGGTTTGCCCCTAGATTTGGAAAATAATACTGTTTTAGGGGTAGATGTGGGGTTTTATAAGCGATTGCATGAAAGTAATTTTGGAGAAGGCTACTTTGACCCTGGTTGGTCTGTTTTGAGAGAAGAACGTGATGGCAGTTTAGCCGTGACTAAAGGTGGTTTGAGACTACATATTGAACGGAATAAGCATCTTCAAGCTGTTGAACAAGCAGCTATAGTAGGTGATTATGTGGCTATTCGGATGCCTAAGAATCGAGTACAAAAGGGCTTTTACATGGCCGTTGGTAATGCAGGCTTCAGTCGTATTGAAGATGTGAAAATTCAGCCTGTAACTGTACGAATTTATATCAATGTAACTCCTGAAGGTGCTGTAGCATTGATGGGTAGTTTAACACAAGGACTGAATGAGTTAGCAATTCCTTTCAGTTTCAAGGTTTTGTATAACCCCAAAGAATACCAACGCTACGATTCAGGGGTGCTTTACTTTGACAAGAGAGACTATGAAGTTGTTAAGCAAGTTTTAAAAACTATTTATCAAGAACACAAATTGCATTTTAAATCAGAAATTCCTTTATTTACTAAACAACTAGCACTAGGGTTGGGGTTGGCAGAAGAACCAGACCAAAAATTTGCTGTTCAAGAAAGTTTTGGTATGAATCGCTGTCAGATTGTGGCGAATGGGTTACTGGAAGCTTGGTATCAAGGAGATGAATCAATTGAGGAGAGGATACAGTCCATCCTTGGGCAATTTTCTTGTTTGGAGATTGACTTGCAGCGCCCTTATCTCAATGCTAATTCAGAGGATATTTATTAGTAATTATATTGATTAAGCAGGGTTGTTTCTTTGCATTAGGAACTGCGATCGCATTACGTAGTCAGTTGAGTTTTGCTTCTTGTTCTAGAGTAATGTTGAAGTTCTATCGCTTAGTTTCTACCATTTTGGGATTAGATTATATCGGCATGGTTATAGTTATCTCATAACTAGGAATCAGCTTGATAAGTAAAATATCAGTATATCAGACTCATGTAATTGGCATAATTGATGCGATCGCATTTTTGACTATGGAAAACGATCTACGAAGTTTGCAGCACATCTTACCTAAATGAGCCATATTCTAGCGAAGAACATAAAATTTGCTTTTACTCCCAGAATAAAATAGCTCTAAATTTTTATTGATCAGTTCAAGAGAATTCTTGGGCTTATTTTTTATTATTTTTTTAATTTCTATTCATTAAGTAAGTAGTGAAAAACGAAAAAGGACATAAATATTTTATATATGTCATCAAAAACAAACTGCTTTGTCCAAATAAATATAATATTTTTACTGTTATAAAAAATAGTGTAACAAATTTGATAGCCAATAAGTAATCCGAAAAATTTACAATGATCTAACTAAATGTCAAACCAGCACATACTTTACAAATACTTTATTTCACCTATCAATTTTATCGTGACTACCTACCTAAACAAACATATAACTGGATTCTTTTTGTCTCTTTTATAGATAGTTAAAACCTTGAAATAATATATGGAATAACAGATTATGGTAATAAGAGTAGACAATTAAAAGTCTAACCTCAACTGAAAAACTTTTCCGTAGGAGTACATTTACAAATGGCTAACATTACTATTTATCAATTGAAGATAACTGGTTCAGAACTGTTTCAAGACACAGAAAGCTTTCTCGATTTCCTAAAGGATGAAGAGCTTGATTTGACAATAGGAGGAGGTACAGCTACTACTTCTTGGACTGTAACAAGTTTCATTCCAACATTGGAAGTTACCACAATAACTACAGTAACCACGGCATATTAATAGAGTAAGATTAGACTGAATTATAGCTCATCTAATAAGTTACTACCTCTGCTTAAACTCAGAGGTAGTTCTTCTATCACTACTTATAAAATAAACAGTGAATTGTAAACTAAGCAGATTAGCTATTTAATTATAAGGTTTTTACAACTTCAATTTGTTCAATTTGTTGCTTCTTCCATTCATCAAAAAACTTCGAAAGAATTTGATAGTACAGTTTATCATCTAATTTCGGTTGAATTAATTCCTCAACTAAAATTAGGTGAAATCCCTTAGAAGTTATAATTGGCTTAAGAAGCTGTGGCGGTTTAGCAGTAAAAACAGCGGCAGAAATTTCTGGCTTCAAATCCTTACGGCGCACTATCCCCCGATATCCCCCGTGGCGACGTAATTCCGTGTCTGGAACGTATTTGTGAACAACATCATAAAAACTCACCTCACCTTCTTTAATGGTATAGAAAAGTTCAATTGCTAAGTCTTCATCATCTAATACAATCTCATACATAATCACACCCATATAGTCTAGCTGATGCTCAAAGAAATAGGGTTCAACTTTATTACTAAACAAATGTTGACTTAATTTATTAGCCAGCAAGATGGTATAAAGAATTTTTTCAAAATTATCTAGAGACAGACTATATTTTTTCAGCCATGCCCAGGTGTCATCAGCGTTATTAAGTTGTTTAGCTAACCGTAATTCGTCTGCTACTTTCTGAAGTTCTTCAGCCTCCACTTTGATATCCACTTCCGCCGCAGCATCTTCAATAACTTTGCGAATGATAATCTCCTCAATTAAGTCAGGAATTTTGAAAGATAACTTGACTTGCTCAAGAATGTCTTCCTTAGTAATCGTAATAGTTTGAGACATGATGTTTCTCCTAAGTAGATAGACGAAATTAAACGTGAAATCCCTAAATGCTAGGTTTCAGGAGGTAGAGCTTCCAATAATTGCGTTCCAAGCCTCAGCCTGGAAATGAGGAAAATACATAAGTACTGCGATGCGATCGCTCTACAATTTCACTCCACCTTGCTGCAACTGCTTAAACGGGTCAAGTAGGAAATCAATAATCCGACGCTGACGCACAATTACTTCAGCTGTTGCCGTATCCCCAGGACGCAGGGCAATACACTTATTAGCTGAAGGAATACAATTTTCTTTTAGGGCAATTTCCAAGTCGTAAGCTGCTATCTTACCATTAGGTGTTTCTACCTCTATGGTAGTAGGAGAAATATCTAATAATTCTCCTTCCACTATTCCATAATCCTGAAACGGATAAGCATCAAACTTTAGCTTTACTGGTAAACCTTTTCGCAAAAAGCCACTCTCAGTTGTCGCCATTTGCGCCCGAATTATTAAAGGCGAACCTTGGGGTGCAATCTCTGCAATCATTGCTCCAGGCTGTACTACAGACCCAGCCCGTTGTATTGGTAACTGAAATACTCTACCATTCACAGTGGCTCTTAACTCTCGTTGTCCTAACTGAAATTTTAACGAGACAATCTGACTCTTAGTTTGAGAAATTTCTGCCTGAAGCGTAGTAATTTCTGTCTCCAAACTCTTCTGTTGTTCATCAATTTTTAGCAAAGCAAGTTTGTTGGAACGAGTTAAGGTCTGATAACTTCTTTCTTGTTCTTTCAGTCGCAACTGTGCCTGCTCAATATCTGCATTTGCTTGTCGAATAGTCCGCTCATAACTACTCTGTTGTTCTACCAGACGTAGTTTAGCCTGCTGAATATCTGACTGATTTTGTTCGTATAACTGTTGCTTATCTTTAGCTATATCTTGCTTCTCTACAACATTAATTTCTGGAACAACTCCTGACTGCCAAAGACTGCGATAGCGTTCAACTTCTCGCTCGGTACTCGCCAAGCTACTGTTTACTAACTTATTAGCTGTTTGACTATGCTCAAGAGTTTGCCGTGCCTGATTGACTTGAGCCAATTTTTCATCTTTTTGTAAATCATAGGAATTTCTTAGAGCATTCATATTCTGTCGTGCTTGGTCAATTTGAGCCTGCTTTTCTAACTGTTGAGATTGATTTTGTTGCTGTTGTGTTGTCAAAGATACAACTAACTGACTTTTAGATGAATTTAACTGAGAAAGTCGATTTAATTGTCCCTCTAACCTATCCTGTGCCTGTCGCAATTCTGCTTTAACTAATGCCGATTCCAACACCAATAAAGTCTGCCCATTTTTAACTAAATCGCCTTTCTTTACCCGAATTTCTGCAACAGTACCTGCTACAGCAGCATCCAGCCTAACCGTCTTTCCCTTTGGCTCAAGTCGCCCTCTTGCCGTACCCGTTTCATCTACCTTAGATAGCATCGTCCAAGGTAAAATAATCGACACAAACACCACCAAAAAATACAGCAATCCTCTTGTCCAAACCTGGGGTAAGCTATCAAGTAAATCCTTGGTTGCGTAAGCCCAATCATCAGTTGATCTAGCTGGTGTTTGCTCCGTTAAAACTTCCTCGCGCTGTTCTACCTCATAAACTTGGGTTTGAACCTTTCCATTTAACGTGTTTGGCATAATTTTTCCTGATATCAATTTGGGATTTTGGGAGACAAGAAAAGCTTCCTCTTTGTCCTCTTGTTTCACCCCGCTACATCCATCTGCTGATGATTGAGATAAAAATAATGTCCCCGCTTCGCCATCAACTCATGGTGAGTCCCACTCTCAATCAACACGCCGCGATCCAGCACTAAAATCAAATCTGCATTCCGCACAGTTGAAAGGCGATGGGCAATTATTAAGGTGGTTCTGCCTTTGAGAATTGTGTTTAAATTCGTCTGAATAATCCTTTCTGACTCTGCATCTAGATGGGAAGTCGCTTCATCCAAAATCAACAGCTTGGGATTGCCTAACAATGCTTTAGCGATCGCAATTCTTTGTCGCTGTCCTCCAGACAACATCCCCCCTCCTTCACCAATCTGGGTTTCATAACCCATAGGTAACTTTTTAATAAACTCATCAGCACCTGCCAATCGCGCTGCCTCAATAATCTCTGCCAAAGTTGCCCCAGGATGTGCCAAACTAATATTTTCCCGAATCGTTCCGCCGAACAAAAAGGTATCTTGGTCAACTACCCCAACTTGTTCGCGTAGAGAACGCAACGAAATACTGGTTATATCCTGTCCATCAATCAAGACTTTGCCATCTGTGGGAGGATATAACCCCAAAACCAACTTAGAAATGGTGGTTTTCCCCGAACCACTCCGTCCTACCAGGGCAACCATTTGCCCACTCTGGACTTCAAAGCTGAGATTTTCTAAAACATTGATATCGCTTTCAGGATGATAGCGAAATGTCACGTTGTCAAAGCGAATGTTACCTTGAATGGGTGGTAAAGATTGCCGCGCTTGATGCTGCAAATCCTCTTCTGGTTCTGCATCCAATACATCATTAATGCGTTCCACCGCAATCACTACTTCTTGCAATTGATTCCACAAAACTGTTAATCGTTGGAAGGGTCTAATAATATTTCCCAGCAGCATATTAAATGCTACCAATTGCCCAATGGTTAACTGGTTGTGAATCACTTGGTACGCCCCAAACCACAGCAATACAGTAGTTACTACTGCTTCAATTGTGTTGCTAAATATTTGCAGGCGATTGCTGATAATTTGTCCTGAAAAGTTAGTTTTTACTTCCTTACTTAATAACTCTTCCCAATGCCAACGCACTGTTTGCTCTACTGCTGTAGATTTAACTGTTCGCACACCAGAAAGAGCTTCAATTAGATAGCTACTTTCATTAGCAACCGCATTAAATATTTCCCTAGAAATCCTTTGTAAAAAAGGTGTGGCAACCAATGCCAGCAGCAAAAAAGGCGGTACAATCACCAACACCAGCAACGCCATTTTCCAGCTGTACCAAAACATCAATCCTAAATAGATAAAGACAGTAACTAAATCTAAGAGGATGGACAACGCCTCACCGGAGAGGAAGCGTTGAATTTTACGGTTTTCTTGTACGCGAGAGATAATGTCTCCTACATAACGCGACTCAAAGTAACTCAAGGGTAGCCGCAGGGTATGGCGAATAAATCCGACAATTAGTGCTAAATCGAGCTTATTAGCTGTGTGGTCTAACAGATATTGTCGCAACCCTGTCATCGCCACACGAAATAAACTAAAAATTAGTAACCCTAACCCCACCGCCGTTAAGGTTAGTTCAGAACGCTGTACCACTACGCGGTCTAAAATTAACTGGGTAAATAAGGGAGTAACAAGTCCAAATATCTGGATAAATAAGGAAGCGACAAACACTTCCAGCATCACTAAAGAGTGAGGCTTCATTAATTCAAAGAATTGCCAAAAGGGGGTAGAAGTTTCTTTAGTATCCTTGAGCATTGCTGTCGGTTGCAGCAGCAATGTGTAACCAGTCCAGTTGGCTTTAAATTCGGCGTGGCTGAGGGTGCGTTGACCAATAGCGGGGTCGGCGACAATGACGTGTTTGGGGGTAATTTCGTAGACAACGATGTAATGCTTGCCTTCCCAGTGGGCGATCGCAGGCAATTTTTGCTTCGCTAATTGATCAAGACTCGCTTTTACAGGCCGCGTGGCAAACCCAATACTTTCTGCTGCCGCCGATAACCCCCGCAGTGACGAGCCATTGCGGTCAACATTGGCAATATCCCGCAGGCGATTTACACTAAAGTTTTTCCCCCAATAGCGAGACACCATCACTAAACAAGCTGCACCGCAATCCGATCCACTCTGTTGGGCAAAAAACGGATAACGCCGAATCACACGCTGTAATAAATGCCCTACTCGCTGCGTGGAGTTGGGAAAATAGGCTTTGCTTATTTTTTTATCGCGTGGCTTTACTGCTGGCGTTGACAAAATATTCGTTTCATGAACTTGTTTTGAGTCAGATGGCAGTACTAGGGAATTCTCTGAGTCCACCTGTGGAGGATTACGAGATAACGCTTTAGCCCACAAATGCTCCAGAATTTGGGGATATTTAGCCATCAATGGCCATAAAACTTCACCCGGAACAAAGCACAGTTGCAAGTTGATTGAAGCCCTGGCAGCGTAAGGTTTTAAGTCTCCCTCCTTAAACAAGGTAAATTCCCCAAATGATTCACCTGCTTCTAAAGTAGCGATTAACTCATCGGCGCTATCTAGCAACCTGACTTTACCAGCGATCGCAATATAGATTCCTGGTTGAACATCAGTTCCTTGCCAGAATTTGCCGACTTTCGGATTGATAAATTTAACTTGTTGAAGATAATGTTGAAATTCCTCTGTCGAAAGAGAATGCCCCAGAATTTTGTTGAACTGTTGTAGAGTTACTAACTGAGCTAATATATCTTGCGCCATGAATGTCTACATCTTTTGCTAATTTTGCAAAGTTAATAGGTAAAAATTCGGAATTATCAGGAATAACTGCCGATTTCAGGTCAGTAATCAGAATTTTGGAACCTTGAGTCTGTTCAGTGCTGTTTTGTTCAGAATTGCTGGGTTTTGGTACTGTGGATAATCCCATCTGTTTGAGCAGTCTCTTGATATGGCGATCGCTCACTTCAATCCCAAATTCTTTCGCGAGATGTTTCCCTAGCCAGTTAGCTGTCCATCGCCTAAAAGAATACCCATGATCGCGGGGACTACCTTTAATCAGTTCTTTCAAACGTTCTAAATACTCGTCATTTATTGCCTTCGGGCGACCAATGGGGCAATCTTGCCATTGGTGCGCCATTCCTGTTCGGGCTATGTGCATCCAATGCCTTGCTGTTGCTGGACAACACCCCAAAATTTGACAAATTTCAGTTTGGGTTTTTCCCTCATCTGCCAACAACATGATTTCAATACGTTGTTGGTAAGATTCGGGTAAAGTTCTTTCCAAACTTGCTAACAGTAATTTCCGTTGAAATGATGTTAAATACTTGCTGTTAGTTACTTTTATGTATCTTGTTTCAATTTTACTTTGACAGTCCGACATATACGTATAATTAACTAGATTTGTGGACACACAAATGTTTTCTAAACGATGCAGAATTTTGCAATATCCTACTTCTAGAGATATTGCAAAAGCTAATTTTTTTGCAGATGTAATACTTATTACTATTGGTTTTTTATTTTATGCAAGAAATAATTGAGTTAAGTAATATGTTTGACAACAGTTTTTAAACATTCCTTTTGTAAGCCTATATTAGGCTACAAATCCAATTTGTAAATTCCGAAAATAGCCGTTAAATTTTAGTAAATTTTTTGTAAATATAAATTTCTTCTGAGTAGAGAAAAAAGCGCTTGCGAAGTCGCCATTACCACGGATGAAAATTCGTTTGAAAGCTCGCATACGTAAAGGCACAATATATTTATTGTGCCTCAATAATGAACTGTATTCCCTATATATGAAAATTGCTGTAACCGCTTAAACTTCTAGTAAAGGAAGGGTGACGGTAAAGGTTGTACCTACTCCAACTTGGCTATTAACTACAATTTCGCCCCCATGTGCATCGACACATTTTTTAGCGATCGCTAGCCCCAAGCCGGTACCAGGGATGTTTCCCACATTGTCCGCCCGTCGGAAAGGCTGAAACAATCGTTTTTGGTTTTCTTGAGGAATACCAATTCCCCAATCTTGAACTCGGAAAATTACTGCTTTTTCTTGACCAATTAGTTCAAAGCGCACCATGCCACCCGGTAGTGAATACTTAATAGCATTGCTAAGTAAATTACCCAAAATGTGCCGTAGTAAGCTTTCATCCCATAAAGCTTCATCTAATTGCCCAAAACTGGCGAACACTAAAGTCAGATGCTTATCGTTTGCAATCAATCGAACTTCATCGACCATTTGGCGACAAAAAGCTTCTAAATCTAAGCAGATGACTTCAAAACCGAGTCTACCAGAATCAGCTTTGCCGATGAATGTAACTTCATCCAATAGCTGCGCCATGTTTTTAATTGCCGAGCGAATCATTTGCAAATGATTTTGTTTTTTCTCTTTAGTTAATCTTTCATCCTGATTTTGTAGCAATCCAGCAGCCAAGAGAATAGTATTTAGCGGATTGCGGATGTCATGGGAGAGCATTGAGACAAATTCAGATTTGAACTGGTTGAGTTCATTGGCTTTTACGAGTTCCGCAGTTCGTTCTTCAACCCTAGTTTGTAACGTTTCATTGACAGTGCGTAATGATTCTAAAACCTGCTTGCGCTCGATCGCATAACGCAAAGAGCGAACCAACACATCTACATTTACCTGTCGCTTGACTAGATAATCTTGCGCCCCTTGCCGCACTGCTTCAATTGCTAGTTCTTCGTCATTAGTATTTGTTAAAACAACAATCGGTATACTTGGCGCTTGACTAATCAGAGGAGGTAGAGACGACAATCCTTGGCTATCAGGTAGAGTTAAATCTAATAAAATAACATCATAATTACATTGACTTAGTTCCTGAAGTGCTTCGCCCAATCGCGTCACATGAACCAGAGTAAACT
Organism: Nostoc sp. DedSLP03; assembly: GCF_034530815.1. NCBI lineage: Bacteria > Bacillati > Cyanobacteriota > Cyanophyceae > Nostocales > Nostocaceae > Nostoc > Nostoc sp. DedSLP03. The sequence goes on along the minus strand of NZ_JAVRCK010000024.1, from coordinate 34,679 downwards.
CTTGGGACTGGGCTTGCATCAGAAACTCTTGTAACAATCTAGCAGAAGCTAGGTTATCCTCAATTAACAAGATTTTTACTGAGTAGCTCACAACCATAATCTTCAGGTTTCACCCCCTATTGCTGCTCTATCTTGTCATTTGTCATTTGTCATTGGTTATTCTCCCCCTGCCTCCCCTGCCTCCCCTGCTCCCCCTGCCTCCCCTGCCTCCCCTGCTCCCCCTGCCTCCCCTGCCTCCCCTGCTCCCCCTGCCTCCCCTGCTCCCTACCCCCTACCTCACTCTGATGGTAGCGTCACGGTAGAGAGCCAAAAATCTTCAATACTCTTGACGATTTGAAATAATTGGTTAAGGTTGCGAGATTTAGTGATATAGCAATTCACATGTAAATCGTAGCTGTGAAAAATGTCATCCTCATTTTTTGAGGTTGTTAGCACAACAACTGGAATACGCTTTAGTAGTGGGTCGGCTTTTATTTCCGCCAGCACTTCTCGACCGTCTTTTTTAGGTAAGTTCAAATCTAGCAGAATCAGGTCAGGGCGTAGCGCATCAGCATATTCACCTTCTTGGCGTAAATAAGCCATAGCATCTATACCATCCCTGACCGTTACCACTTGGTAGGGCACTGAACTATTTTTCAACGCTTCTTGGATTAAGCGAATGTCAGCTTTATTGTCCTCGACCAAAAAGATGGTTTTGTGTTTTTCTCCCGTTTCTACGCTCAAGTTCGCGTCCTCCAACTGGAATCGTAAAGTAGAAGGTTGCGCCTTCACCCAGTTCTGACTCTACCCAGATCCGCCCCCGGTGACATTCGACAATCTTCTTACAGATGGCTAAACCCATACCTGTACCAGTATATTCATCCCGCGTGTGTAAGCGCTGAAAAATTACGAAAATGCGATCGCTAAATTTCGGATCGATACCAATACCATTATCCCGAACTGAGAATAGCCATGCATCTTCTGTCCTTTCTGCTCCCACATGGATTTGTGGCGGCTGGTCGCTATGAAACTTGATGGCGTTACCGATGAGGTTTTGGAATAGCTGCATTAGTTGAGTGCTGTCAGCCATAACTACTGGTAAGGGGTCATGGGTGATAGTAGCGCCAGTTTCATTAATGCGTTGACGCAAATTGCCTAATCCGCGATTTAAGGCTGTCTCTACATCGTTCATTTGAAATGCGATCGCTTGCATATCCACTTTCGAGTATGCCAGCACGTCATCAATCAACGTCTGCATCAGGCTAACTCCCTGCACAGCGTAACTAATAAACTCCTGAGCATCTTCGTCAAGTTCTTCGCTATAGCGCATCTCTAACAGCTGGACGTAATTCACCACTTGATTGAGTGGTTCTTGCAAGTCATGGGAGGCGACGTAGGCAAACTTTTTCAGTTCGGCGTTAGAACGTTCTAAATCCTGGGCTAACTGGGCTAGTTCATCGGCTTGACGCAGGACAATATTAACAATTGCTTTCCGCAATTCTAATGCTGCTTTAACTTCTACATCTTTCCAAGGTAAAGATGTTAAGCGAACCGTTTCTTTCCACAGTTCAAATGATTTGCGCGGACACAGACGGACATTTCCTTCTGACTGGTTAACTTCAAACGCCTTATTAGGATCGCCACCCCAATTTACAGTTTGAATTACTTCCGGTCGGAACCACAAAACATAATTGCGCTTGGCGATGGGAATAGCTAATAAACCACTGGCGACATTTTTAAAACTTTCGGCATCTGGATAAATCTGTGGCAAAGAATCTGTATAGAAAACTTCTTCTTCAACATTATTTTTCAGCCATTGGACTAAAAAATTCAGGTCTTCTTCTCTAGGGGTTTCACCAATTACTGTACAATTTCCCCCAAAACAAACGGCTGCACCTTGAGCGCTGGCCAAATCTAAAAGATGTTGAGGGTTTTTAACTAAACCATCAATGAAGTTTTCTTCTTGAGACATGTATTCAATCAAGATTGATTGAAGGTGTGTGAGATTTATCCGGTGATAGTAGTCTTCTGTCTCTTCTCTAGCCGAGATTTCTGCAAATATGACTCTTCCCAAAAATTCGCAAGCTTTACGCAATTCATAGGAAACATATTTCGGGGATTGATGGTGGCAAGCAATTAATCCCCAGAGTTTTTGATCTTTAATTAAAGAGATAGTCAGCGAAGCACCAACACCCATATTATGCAAGTACTCTGTATGACAGGAAGCAGCACTTCTGAGAATAGAGTTGGTTAAATTAATCGGGCGATCGCTAATTGGATTATTGACAGGAAAAAGCTTGACTGGCTGGGAATAAGCATCCGGGATAATTCTGATCGAATTAGCAGCAAATAACTTTCTCGCTGGTTTGGGAATATCTGACTCTGGATAATGCAGCCCTAAATATGGTTCTAAGCTTTCTAGCTTTTCTTCAGCGACAACGGAACCATGCCCATCATCATCGAATTTATATAACATTACCCTGTCAAATTCTGTTATTTTCCGAACTTCTTGAACGATAACTTGACAAAAGTCCCGGAGATTTGCTGTTTTTTCTAGTTGGTTGATAGATGCTCTAGCTAGATGATAAAAGCTTAAAAATGGGATATTTTCTTGAGTAAGAGCAGGTTCTAACTCCAAGATTAAAAATCCTTCTGTATTGCGGTGAAATACTGCATCAAATACTACGTATTCATCACCTTTTTTTCGCACCCAAACTTTGGTGGGATTAATAAAATCAAGATTTTCCCCGGATAGCCCTGTTTTAATTCTCTCTATCTGAAAGGGATCGAGTAAATCTTCTAGTTTTTTATGTAACATATTTTCGGGAGCAATTCCGAAAATCTTTAGCGTATTAGTGCTAACTTGTAATATTTTTAGCTCAGGCTCCTCCAAGACTAACAGGACACCATGAGGCTGAATTTGGCTAGAAATATGAATCGGTGCCTCTTTCAAGCTAATTAAATTAATACCTGGCAATTGTAAGTTTATTTCCATGACGATCCTCCTGTGTTGTCCGGGAGCATCAAAACTAGAGTATCTATAATAATGCAGAATGATGAATGTAAAAATTTTATAATTTTTCATTCATCATTTTTACTTAGTATCTAATTTCCCATGCCCTGGTGTTGCGTTTTGCAGCCTTAGTTTTATCTGCTTGTGCTTTGAAAAGTCTAACAGTGACTAAAGTTACATAGCGATAAGAAATATGAAAACCATGTGATTAAACAATTCTGTATATGTATAGCTATGTGAAGTTGAAACATAAGTTAGGAGTTTGGAGTTTGGAGTTATTATTTCAATACCCCATGCCCCATGCCCCATGCCCCATGCTCCATACCCTTCAATCAAATCCAAGAATTGAACCACATTCGCAGCTTGTAACCGTTAGGAGAAAGGGGTAAACCTAAATAAATGGGCATCCAGAAAATAAAAGCAGCCAGAATGATAAAAGTAATGGTGACACCTAGCGCCCGGAGTTGTTGATAATAACTGCAAAGACACCGATCGACAAACCAGGCGATCGCTAAAAATACAAACACTACTGCACACATATAGTGGTAGATAAAAACACACCTTGTCACTTTCACCCAAGGTAATAAGTTCGCAGCATAATTTATAACTAAATACAAAGCAATCCAAGTATCAACACTCAGAGTTGCAGGCATAGAAAAACGCTTTTCTTTCACCCAAGGAATTACCGCTTGTGACACCAGCATCCCTACTAAAAACAACATAGCAGCAACACCAAACCACCACAAAAATGGATTGCCCATTGCATGGACATCATAAATAACTTGTCCAGCACCAGCAGGTAAAGGCGGCCCCATCACAGGTAAGGGTTCGCTGATACTTTCAGCCGTTTGATAATAATATGCCATTGGTCGAGTCATCAAAGGCCATTTATACCAAGCAGCACAGTAAGGATGTACGTTAGGACTATTACCACCTAGATGTAAATGAAACTTCAAAATTTGCTGATGTACTGCAATAAATCCATAAGTTTTATCTAATTGAAGGTGAGGAATCCAGATGATGCTATAGATAAAAGCTGGGATAATTCCTAGATAAAACAGCATTTGAAAAATATTTAGCTTAGTTAAATTTTGTAGTGGTGATTGAGATGAAGAAGATGAAAGCAATGAGGGAGAATAAGTAGAAACTCCTGCCTCCTGACTCCTGCCTTCTGCCGACGCTCGCGGACTCGCTAACGCTGCGCTATCCTGCCTCCTGTCTTCTGACTCCTGACTTTCGCCTCCTGCCTCCTGCTCTAATGAAGGGGATTTAAAAAAGAATTTGGAGTTAGAGAAAGAATGTATCAAATACATAATCCAAGCTACTATCCAAATGAGATAAGCACCTGATAAAAACCATAAACCATTCCACTTAGTACCAACTGAGGCGCCAAAACCAATGCCAGCAAAAACTAACCAAAAAGAACGTCGGCGATTTTGATTATCTAATGCCAATAATAAAAACCAGTGCCCTAACAAACCAAAAATGACGATATAAATATTACTTAGAGCATACCGAGACTCAACTAGAAAAATACCATCACAAGCTGTGAATAATCCTGCAAGTATTGCAAAGGTACGACGATAACTTAACTGATAAGCGATCGCAGCTACAACTAAAGGGATAAATGAGCCAGTAAGGGCATTGAACCACCGATAAGTCCAAGGCGATCGCAATGAACCTGTCAGCCCATTTACCGTATCGTGCCAAAAAGGAATGTGACTGCCAATCCAAATGCCGATACCGATCATATATTGACTTAGCGGCGGATGAGCATTAAAAAATGGCGTATGCGTAAGATAATTATTACCAAATTTGGCAAAGTAAACTTCATCAAATACCAGAGTGTTGAATCGCTCCAGTCCCCAAAACCGTAAGGCAAATGAGAGAATAAATACACTCACCATCCCAATTCGGAACCACTTTTTAGTCATTTGTCATTAGTCATTTGTTATTGGGCATTAGGCATTTGTTATTGGGCGTTGGCATGGGAAATAGGGGATGAGTCTTTGATACTTGTGAATGAGTCTTTAATACTCCAAGAAGCTCGCCTCAAGTGCCAGCCTACCTCATAATCTTGAGTGGGTAAACCATCTTTTTCGGGCAATTGTTTGAGAATGATTGTTCCTACAATTGTTGTAGTTTCCTTTTCGACAATTGCCCAAGATCCATTCTCACCTAAGTTCCTATATTAAATTCGGGCAGTCGTTGATTGAATTCGGGTAACCCCCAAGAATTTACATAAAGCCATTCCAGATATTTGTGATGAATAAATCAATCTATACTGAAAAATGCGGGTGTCAAGTAACCCATACATTCAAAACTAAAAAGAAATCTGACGGCGAAAAAGAAAGCCCGCACCTAGCCCCCATAAATAAAATTTAGAGGTTTGCTCGGTACGGATAGCTCGGTCAAAAGTTTTGTAGACAATTACATAAACAAAATATGGCGATCGCTATACTATGGGCAATTATCCAGAAGTTTAACTACCGTTGGCTATGCAATGGCAAATTCTGAATCTTTCCGCAGTTCTTCAGACCGAAATCCCAATACAATCCGATCTTTTGGTATACCTGCTTTCACCAATTCCGTTGCTACCCCCTCTTCAGTGCCATCACGTTGAATCCAAATTTTGCCATCAATAATATCAATGTGAATCAGACAGCCATGAACGCGACGAGTCACAGTAGGCGATAAATCATAGGCTGGTTCTCTTCCCAAAATCATCAACAAGTAACGGTCTTGTTCGCTGTCGAAAACTGTCTCAAATTGGATATTGCCAATGCTGAAGGGGATCGTTGTACGATCGATCAGAATATTCCTAATTAATTGCCTGTACTGCTCCAAGGTATCCATCTGAAAATAACCTCTTGCTCTAGCTGAAATACAACGATATGGACTTTGTAATCTTCTATCAAAAGTTTAGCAATTGGCTCATCAAAGATATCGGCGTATACTTCGTCACGAACGGCGAGATAGAGGACGCGATCGGGATTGGTTCTACTCATCACAGAGCGGTATGCAAGATACTGCCCTAGCGCGTGTTCGAGATCGGTCATATCCGATACACTGCGAAAAGTTTTAATCTCAACGGCTATGCACTGTCCTTCCTTTTCAGCAGCAATTAATTTCTCTGCACCCAGGTCAACATACATATCCCTTTTTCCCCACTTCAGATGAAATGGATCGTCGGTAATCGTCCAGCCATCTTTGATTAGGGCATTTTTGACGTTCTGGTGGTAGCGGTCTTTAGCTGGCATAAATTACTCGAATTACGAATTACTACCCTCGACTTTTGCGACTTCCAACATCGTCTTTAAAACTGAATCTGGATTTAGACTAATCGAGTCAATTCCTTGTTGAACCAAAAACTGGGCAAATTCTGGATAGTCGCTGGGTGCTTGCCCACAAATGCCGATTTTGCAATCGCATTTTTTCGCTGTTTCTATGACCATTTTTACCATTCGCTTGACAGCTGGACTGCGTTCATCAAACAATCGCGCTACTAACGCCGAATCTCTATCTATCCCTAGTGTCAATTGAGTTAAATCATTAGAACCAATGGAGAAGCCATCAAATACCTCAGCAAATTCCTCAGCCAGAATCACATTACTGGGTAATTCACACATCACATAAACCTGCAAGCCGTTAACACCTTGCTTTAAACCATTTTTTGCCATCTCTGCTAAAACCAAACGCCCCTCGTCAGGAGTGCGGCAAAAGGGAATCATGGGGATGACATTTGTCAAACCCATTTCTTCCCGTACCCGTTTGAGGGCATGACATTCTAAGGCAAAAGCTTCTCTGTAGCCTTCATCGTAGTAACGCGCCGCCCCTCGCCAACCTAACATTGGGTTTTCTTCATGGGGTTCAAACTGTCGTCCACCTAATAAATTGGCATATTCATTACTTTTGAAATCTGAGGTTCTGACTATCACTGATTTCGGATAAAATGCTGCGGCAATTCTACCAATGCCTTGAGCTAATTTATCTACAAAATATTGGGGTTTATCGTTATAAAGTGCGGTAATATCAGCAATTTTAGCTTTGACAAATTCATCTTTTAACGAGTCATAGTGAATCAAGGCCATTGGATGAATTTGAATTTGGTTAGCAATGATAAATTCTGTCCGTGCTAAACCTACGCCATCGTTAGGAATTGCCGATAAACTCAATGCTTCTTGGGGATTACCCACATTCATTAAAATTTTAGTGCGGGTGCGGGGTAAGTTCTCTAAAGGGACTTCTTTAACTTCAAAAGGTAATAAGCCTGGATAAACTTTTCCTTCTTCACCTTCAGCACAAGAAATTGTTACCTCTTGACCAGGTTTCAAGATGTCCGTAGCATTACCGCATCCGACGATCGCAGGTACACCCAATTCTCGCGCAATTATTGCTGCATGACACGTGCGACCTCCAGAATTGGTGACAATTGCACTAGCGCGTTTCATAATTGGTTCCCAATCGGGATCGGTTCTCTCTGTCACCAAAACTTCCCCGACTTGGAACTGTTCTAGTTTCTGAACATCCAAAATTAGGCGTGCTTTTCCCTGACTAATTGCTTCCCCAATTGCACTTCCCGTAACCAGGGGAATTAAGGATTGGAAAGATTTTTCCCCATTCCCGATTCCTGATTCTTTATTCCCTAATAACAAACGATAACTCCGCAACACATTTCCCGTCTTCTGCGACTGGACGGTTTCGGGGCGCGCTTGCACGATAAAAAGTTGGTTCGTAATCCCATCTTTTGCCCACTCGATATCCATTGGAGTAAAAATGCCGTGGACTTGGGAATAATGGTCTTCAATTAAACACGCCCAACTTGCTAGTTGTAAAATCTCTTCATCACTCAGAGCGAATTTACCTCTTTCGCTGGGTGAAACCGAAACATTTTTCGTAAATTTAGAGCCGTCATCATAAATCATTTTCAGTTCTTTGCTACCCAATTTTTTATCAATAATTGGGCAAAAACCAGCTTTTAAAGTTGGTTTAAAAACATAATATTCATCGGGATTAACAGACCCCTGGACAACATTTTCACCTAAACCGTAGGCGGCTGTAATTAGTGCCGCATCCTTAAAACCTGTTTCTGTATCAATAGAGAACATCACCCCAGAGGTTGCTAAGTCAGAGCGCACCATTTTTTGCACGCCCACAGCCAGAGCAATGCTAAAGTGGTCAAATCCCTTGGCGTGGCGATAAGAAATAGCGCGATCGGTAAATAGAGAAGCAAAGCATTTATGACAAGCTGCTAAAACTCCTTCGACACCGACAACGTTGAGGTAAGTTTCCTGCTGTCCAGCAAAACTAGCATCGGGAAGGTCTTCAGCAGTGGCGCTGGAACGGACTGCCACATCTGTGTCTGCATGGTATCGTTCGCAGAGACTATGATATGCTGTGGCGATCGCCTCGCGCAATTCTACAGGAAAAGGGGTGTGGATTAATAGCGATCGCGCTTTTTTGCCGCGTTCTCGTAAATTTTTGACATCTTCAACATTCAAGTCAGCAAAGAGTTTGCGTAGCTTTGCTTCTAACCCCGCTGATTGAATGAAATAACGATAAGCGTAAGCAGTAGTGGCGAATCCTGTGGGAACGTTAATGCCTTTGGGTGTTAGCTGTTGAATCATTTCCCCCAGTGAGGCATTTTTACCACCAACTACTGGAATATCAGCAATCCCAATTTCATCAAACCAGAGAATAAGCGATCGCTCTTGGGCAGATAGAGATAAAGTGCTTTTAGATACTGTAGTCATAAATATTACCTTTTCAGTTTATACTCAATTTGTTAGTGCATAACTGCTACTATATTTATTTTTCCCATATTCAACTTGAGATTTTTGGTTGTGTCGCGTAGTTTGATATTTGGCGATAAAATACAAAATTAAAAGCAATAAAAATTAACAATTATTCAGTTTAATAACTCGCTCGAAATACCAAATGTAATAAATTATGGCGCAGCTAGAACGACTCCTAAAAATGGCAGAAGATGAGCTAACTGAATACAGCACTGATGCCCGCAAAATAGAAAAACTACGCCGTAAAATAGGTTTAACAGTATCGCTAACAGAACAGCAGCAAGTAAAAGAGGCATTACTTGCTAAGATGAAATCTAATATAATTACCCAAGTTGTGGAAGAACAAAGACAAACAGTAGCCTTACCATTTTGGGGAATTGCTGGATTGGGTTTGCTACTAGGAATTTCTTTAAATCAACCCATAGGCTTGTTAGCGTCTGTAGTTGGAACTGTATTAGCTTACAGAATTCAGAAATGGGGTTGGAAATTGCAGGCAAATCGTTTATTATTACAAACATTAGAAGAGATTGAAACGCGTATTGCCCAACCCAATAAGTAACAATAAAGACGTATTTTATAAATAAATTATTTACATATTCTGTATTATATTATACTCAATAATTAATTGATCGCTTCATTTACATCTCCTAAGCATTTAACAATTCCTTTGGGATCACCATAGCAAAAAAATTAGATATTGGATTTAAATTAGGTATTTATTAAGAAAGACAGCAAGCAGAAGGCAGTCTTCCGTAAACTCGAACTGCCCTCCGTCTTCATTCAATATCCTAGTTTGCGGGTAATAAATGCTACATTACATTTTGGTAGCAGATATTACACATCATGCAAAAATAACTTTGCAAGATGTTGGGGAAAGGTTAAAGGGGAAGGGAAAGTTCCATACCTTTGCCCCTTCCCCCACTACTGCAAGAAGTCTATTAAATATAGCTACGGGTTGTCTCAACCTGGAAGTCCAGGTTAGAGAGTTCACTTGCAATAGCTGTCGCTTCGTATAATCGTATTTGTTACACGATCTCAAAGATCGTCAGCAAAAATTTTAGTCATGTAATATTGGTTTTCTTTTTTCTAATCAACTTACGAGATCGGCGATCGCTTCTGAAGCAGGGACTACAGCTTCAGGTTGATAACGGATGCCAGCTTGCTTGAAGCGGTTTAAAGCTTCACCCAAGCGATCGCAGTCTGCAATCAAACTGATCCTGACATAACCCTCACCTGCAACCCCAAAGGCATTACCGGGAGTAACCACAACTCCTGTTTGTTGCAACACGTTCAGGGCAAAATCTGTGGAACCAACGCCAACGGGACACTTCACCCAAAGATACATCGTCGCCTTGGTTTTGGGGATATCCCAACCCAACTCTCCTAACCCGTGAATCAGGAAATCGCGGCGGGTACGGTAGCGTTGTTGTACCTCATGCAAATACACATCTGGCAGTTGCAAAGCTGTTTCGGCTGCTGTTTGTAATGCGGCAAAAATGCCGTAATCCAAGTTAGTTTTCAGCGTCCGCAAACCTTGAATTACATGGCGGTTGCCCACGACAAAGCCGACGCGCCAACCAGCCATATTGTAGGTTTTAGATAAGGTATGAAATTCCACACCAATATCTTTCGCACCGGGAATTTCTAACAAGCTAGTGGGTTGATAACCATCAAAAGCTAACTCCGCATAACACAAATCATGCACCAGCAAAATTTCATATTTGCGGGCGAAGGCGACGATTTCTTCAAAAAATTCGCGGGGGGCGGTGGCGGCGGTGGGATTGCTGGGATAGTTGAAATAGAGAATCTTTGCTTGCCTTGCAACTTCGTCAGGAATGGCAGCTAAATCAATTAACCAGTCATTTTCAGGTTTAAGAATCAAACTATGGATTTTGCCACCAGCGATCGCCGGGCCGCGAAAATGTGCCGGATAAGCTGGGGAAGGAACCAGAACTACATCACCAGGGTTAATATAGGCGATCGCTAAATGAGTTAATCCTTCTTTAGAACCCAGCAATGGCAAGGCTTCGCTATCAGGATCGAGAATCACATCATAACGGCGACGATACCAGTTAGTAATGGCACGGCGGAAACTAGCTGTACCCTCAAAAGGTGGATAACCGTGATTGCTAGAATCTTTTAAGGCTGCGATCGCCGCTTCAACAACTGGTGCTGGCGTTGCACCATCGGGGTTTCCCATACCCAAATCAATTAAATCTAACCCTTGTTCCCGTGCTTTAGCTTTCAGTTCATCTAAACGGGCAAATACATAAGGTGGTAGTTTTTGTATGCGTTCTGCTGGGACAATCCAATTTAAACTCATAAAACCTCGTCACTCATTCCCTTGGGCGAAACTCGATTTGTAGTATCTCTACTATCTATAGGTGCAGTGGTAGAAACCATTGCCGCCATCAACTGTTCTGGTGCAACTTTAAACGGTAGTCGATGGATGTCAGAATTAGGAACTAGAGCCATTTCGGCGGCTGTTTGCAATTCACCTAATGTAATATTGCCCAATCCTAAATCACTTAATTTTTGGGGTAGTCCAATTTCTGTGTAGAACTTTAACAACTGTTGCCGTGCTGATGCTGCTAGTTGATTGCCTTGTAGCATTTCTTCTAAACGCAGTTGCACCAAAATTCCAAAAGCAACTTTTTCGCCATGAATACTGCTATGTCCAGAAATATGAGTTAAACCGTTATGCACGGCATGGGCGGCAACTGTGCGACACTGCGCTCCTCCAAGTCCCCCAACTACCCCAGCTAGTAACACAGTAGCATCTACCACTTCTCGCCAAACCTCACTACCTGGTTCTTCGAGGGCGGCGGCTGACTTTTGTAACAAGATATCTCGCAAAACTCGTGCTTGTTGCACCGCAGCAATAATTAAAGTGTCTTGCAGGTGTCCACTACTAACTGAGGCTTCATACCACTTAGCGATCGCATCACCAATTCCAGCTATTAAGGTACGTTGCGGTGCAGTTTTAATCAAGTCATAATCGAGTATCAATAAGTCGGGACAACGAGATAGCCCCACATCGTAGAGAAAAGCCCCATCTTCCGAATAAACATTCGATAAGGCACTCCAAGCTGCACAAGTAGCCCCGGAAGTCGGAATTGTCACTACTGGTATATGTAACTGCTGTGCAACTAATTTCGCTGTATCTAGGGCTTTGCCGCCACCAACACCGATAATGACATCAGCTTTATGTTCTTTTGCCTTTTTCTGTAAAGATTTTAGGCTAGCTTCGCAGCAATCTGCACCATAAGAAGCTTGGATAGTATGTAACTGCTGCGCTTCTAAAACTGGTAGCAAATTTTGTTGGCTGATAGCGAGAGTAGACTTACCTGCCACAATTAAGGGACGACTTCCCAAACAGGCAATCTCTGCTGCGGCTGTTTGCAACACCCCAGAACCACGGATTACTTTTGCGGGGGAAACTGTGAGCGTAAATAATGAACTAGAGGTTTGAGTAGACAAAGAAGGTTGAGTAGAAAAATTATTGGGCATATAATCTCGTTTACCAAAACCTTGATACTTCTTAATATAAATAGACTAGCGATCGAGGATACTTATTGCCAAACTAGTTTTTGGATGGCTCCAACCTGACACGCGGTCGATCTGGATTTGAACCAAGCAATTAAATAGATAAGTCCTGTTGCCGACTGATTGAGTAGTTTGACGACATTGCTTGAATCTATAAATACCCATTGGCCTGAAATTCCGAACTATCAAAGTTTTGAATAACCGTATGATTAATTAACATTAACATTGTCACATTCTCAAGAAAAGCAATCGAGAATTGATAATGTGTAGGCGGTCGTGTTATTTGATGCAATTTTTAGCTACAGATATATATGTAAAGGTATGCAAATATATTTCCTGACAATCCCTTGATTTGCTGCAAATAATTTTGAAAATGGCAACAGTGGCAATTAGGACAACAACTGACAAATTACAACTGTCAGTACCCATTACCCCACGCTGATTAACTTTTTCCCACAGTATAACCACTAAAGTGTGAATATTTTATCTAAAAATAACCATTAATGTATCAGTAAATACAAAATAATTTTTGTCATCCTGATAACAGGTAATTTACTTTTGTTCTCTGGGTATGGAGCATTGGGCATTGGGCATTGGGTATGGGGTATGGGGAAAAGGGGAAAGATTAAATTTATTCCTTTTCCCTTTAACCTTTAACCTTTTCCCCTGCCCCCCTGCTTCTCCGCTCTCTGCCTCTTAAGCAGTAGGTTTTGGCAATTTGGCGAAATTATCTGTGTAAATTTTGACTGTTACGGGGGAATTTTGATGAGAAACGAGCGATCGCTTCACCTCACCCAAATAAATTGGCACAGAAATCCCTGTTTCCGGGTGGAGAATGGTACGGGCGCGAACTGTCAAATTTCCGTCTTCCAGTGTACCTGAGCGACCATAAGAAAAAAGATTGCTAGCTGCTTGACGTAAAGTTGCTTCTAATTGTGTGGGTGTAATTTGGGGTGATGTGGCAATCACCGCTTGTGTTGAGCCATTGTCATAAACTAGAGTGTACCGGGCTGCTCCAGGAATCACAGTCCGACTCAAGGGGACTATTGAGAGTCCAAATAAACCAGCAGTCACCACCAGCATAAAGCCAGTCGTACCCACCAACCGAAAGCGGATGCCCCATTTGAGAATAAAAGCCAAAAATGTCAAGGCAGCAAATACCAAGGTAGCTATACCTGACCATTGGGTGTACTGAAGAAAGTTAGCTGTTGTGAGCATAAGGTTGCTTATGGAGGCGTCTTTTTTTCGTTACCGACACACTCATTTTACCGAGAGCTTACACCGATTACCTGTGAGGTTGCATAGATACAACAACTTGCTCAAGCCGCTTATAGCAATTCCTAGTTACGTGAGGTACAGAAATAATGTTTTTTAACGCAGAGGAGCGCAAAGTCAAACGCAAAGGTACGCAGAGGCTTACCTGGCGTTGCAGAACAGAGGGATGAATTTAGGCAGGCAGGGGAGGCAGAAGGTGCTGGCGTTGCAGGAGGGGAGATTTTATAACTTGTGAAATCTCCCGCAATTATGCAACGCCGCTTACCTAATTTTATTAGTGATTTACTCAGTACCTCAGCAGATCGGGAAACGCTATATATCACCAAGCCTAAGAGGGTGTTTGAAAAGTTTTAGGGAGTCAAAAATGAAGCTAGTCGCCTCACCATAATACGGATCATGGCAAGGTAGATAAAAGTCTCAGATGTTTCGGGCAATAACTCATAATCTCGGACTAATCGCCGACACCCCATTAACCAACCGAAAGTGCGTTCTACCACCCAACGTTTTTTGAGCAAAACAAAGCCTTTGGTTTGCTCCGGTCGCAGCACTACCTGTACAATCCAACGACAAAAGTCCATTACCCACTGCATAAAAAACTCACCGTTGAAACCACCATCTACCCAGAGGATGGTCAAACGAGATACCTGCTCCCCTGACTGTTTGACCCGTTGGAGAACTTGTTTGCCCCCTTCTCGCTCACCTATATTAGCTGCTGTTACCAAGACCCGCAGCACTAACCCCAAGGTATCAACGGTCATAAATCGCTTGCGTCCTTTGATTTTCTTGCCGGCATCAAAGCCTACTGATTGACTCACCATTGCCGCACTCTTGACGCTTTGGCTATCAATTATCGCTTCCGATGGACTCGGATAACGTTCAATTTCGATTCTCGTCCATTCTCGCAGACTATCGTGAATGTGCAACCATGTCCCGTCTTGACGCCAGTTTCGGAAATATGTGTACACTGTTTGCCAAGCAGGAAAGTCCCCAGGTAGCGGTCGCCATCTCACTCCTTCTAGCAGGATGTAAAAAATTCCATTCAGGACTTCCCACATATCGACTTCACGCTTACGACCACCTGGTTTCGCTTCTGGAATCAAGTCGCTAAGAAATTCATATTGTGCATGACTCAGGTTACTGGGATAAGCTTTACTCATGTCGCTCTCTCGGTGCTGTTTATTATCTATTCACAGCGTATACTGAGAGAGCTTTTTTACAACATACCCGACTTTTCAAACACCCTCTAATAAAGTTCGTTTCTATTCCAGTCCTAACAATATAAATTTCATCTGCTCTAACAACAATTTCTAACTTAATGTTGTCCCTGTCTCTAAACTCTTTCGTCGTTAATTTAATATCTGATAGATAAACAGTCAGACCTTTTTGCTGCACAGGAATAGTTATTTTATTATTAACATCATAATTATGCTACAGGTATGATTACCCGCTTAATTATCCTTTTTTCACATATAAATAAATAGGTTCTGGTGGGTTACAAAGACCTAGTTTAATTTCAGTAATCATATTTTATATTCTTTTATCAAAGATAAAACTTTTCAGATATTGCGTTAGATTCAATCTTTTTAAAATAGTGTTTAACTGAATAAAAATAATAAATATACAAAAGGGCATCTACAAGAGATGCCCGTCATGCAGGAAAACCCCAAAGGGATGTCCCTACACCTTCCCAACAATCAGCAACAGTGACTAATTAGGTATTAGTCACACTCACAGACGTGAATATAACAATTTTATTAACTTAAAACTCTCAATGTCCCCAGTGCATACACTGAAAAAACTAATAGCTAATTTTGACGAGATGCAAGCTTGTCTTTATCGCGATCGCGATGTACCACTCCAACAATAGCAGCCAAAATTAACCATGAAAGCGCATTCAAACGAAAATCAAAGAGAGTTACATCTACTGTATTCAATAAAATCCACCCAACAAAGGACAGAAGATAACTGAAAAATATCAATTTGTCTCCTGCATCTAGATATTTTGAATTTTGCAGTAATTGGACACTTGTAATCACAATCCAAGCTAGTAAGCCACAAAATAAACAAGCACTAGGAAAACCAGTTTCAGCAGATAACATCAAAAACAAGTTATGGGGATGACCCAAGGGAATCTGCATCTTTGCTCTGTAAAGTGTACTAAAACTGCGTAACCCCCAGCCAGTCCAAGGATGTTGTTGAGCTAAAGACCAGGCAAACTCCCACTGAGTTTTTCGCATTAAAGCGACTGGTCTATCTGGATACATATCGTCATTTAACCTTGCCCAAAAGAAGGCAGGAACTACGAAGCGAAAAATGTGAGCGACTGATGAGGGAGCAAAAGCCGCCAAAAGAATACTAGAGACGATCGCAGCAACGCTACCTACAAGAATGCGCCAACCTTGGTAAAGTGCATAAGCTAAACAGGCAAAAATAGCGATCGCCCACCCATTACGCGAGTTGGTGAAAATTAAGGCAATGAAATTTGTAATTACCGCCAACGTTAGGAAGAGAAAGGGAACTGGGGACTGCGGCGCAGTCAGTCTTTCCCCTCTACCCCTCTGCTCCCCTGCCCCTCTGCCTCTTATGCCCAATTTCCAATACCTCATCCCTAATCGCCATTGTTCGATCCACAACCCTAGACTAAGGATGAAAACTATTACTAGATAAGCTGCGAAGGTATTAGCGTGCAAGAAAAGGGAAGCGATACGACCTGGTGGGTTTCCGCCTGGTCTAATTGTCCAACTAAACACAACCCACACAAACTCGAACTTGAAACTCCAGCCTAAAAATAATTGTCCCAAGCCCATAATTGCTACTGGCATGGAACCGATTGCTAAAGCCCAAGCCATTTGCCGCAATTGGCCAAATGTTTGAATCAGAGCGCTATGGGCAGCGAAAAGTAAAAAGAATGGTAATAAATTAAATAAGCCGAGGAAAGCTGCTGTTTTGTCTTGGGCAAACCCAGCACTCACGATCAGTAATACACTCAACAGGGCAAATCCCCAATTGAGGGGGCAGCGATTAATTTTGCGGGATTGTTTCAGCCAAGTTATTAATGAGACAAAACCTACAGTTACAGCCCCCACAAAAGGACTCAATGGGAAGATTAACAGTGCCCATAGAGAGTAGTTCCAAGAAGATTGCCAACGAGACTTGAAATATTCAAAAACCTTGTTCAAGCTGGCTCCCAACATTCCTCACGAGTGAGGCGAATTTGAGCTAAGGCGAAGATGGTGGGGATGATTCGACCATAGTTAGTAGCGATCGCTCTCCAGCCCAAATCTGCAATAAACCAAGTCCACATCATTGGCCCAATCACGGCAAACATCGTGCGGGCTGCCCCATAACGAGCTGCACTCACTGTCATACCCCGTTGCGCCATTTGCATTGCTACATAGCTTTGAAATTGCGTTGCAGCTGCTTCTGAGCCTGTAATTGCCGCTTGTTTGGCTACTTCATAAGTAGCAAAGTGGATGGCGAATTGACGGGCAATTTGCTTAAGTACAAGTGGCTGGAGAAGAGAAGTAACCGCGATCGCACTACCGCCTTTGAAAAGCAACCCCAAGGGGTCGCGTTGCAATAAAAGTGGTAGGGGTTGTTTTAATTCTGATTTGAGCAGCTGGCGCTGCACCTGTACAGTCAATTTTTGTTTTTCTTGTTCCGGCAATTTTTTCCACACCTGTCCTAGTAAATGCAAAAATACTTCTGCTTCTAAATCAATAGTTGCCAGCTGATTAGAATAGGAAATTTTTAGATACTTACATACTTGAACTAACGCTTGTCGGTAAGTTACCTGTCCTGTGCGTCCTCGTAATACTGTCATCCCATCTGCCGCCAAAAAACGAAAGCGGCCCTCTAGTGCATCTAACCAAGCTTTGCGGTCTTGGCTTTGTACTTCGATGGGTTCGGGTGTGTGTACATAGTCTAAGGGATTGAACTTACGACTAAATAGAATTGCCGTTAAATCTTGCAATTCTTCTTCGGTCGCTAACTCTAGCGCCGCCCTCATTTCATCCAATTTCCCTTCCTCCCTTCCGTGCAGCTTTCTGTACCTTATTCTACTATTAGCTTTCAGCAGTCATTAGTAGTAATTTTGTCCTTTGATAATAACTAATGACCAATAATTAACTAGGGACTATTGACTCATGACTGATATTGCAGTGATTGGTGCCGGAATTGCCGGTTTAGTCTGTGCCCAGCAGTTAAGTCAAGCTGGATATTCGGTGATAGTGGTGGAAAAGTCGCGTGGTTTGGGAGGAAGACTGGCTACACGCCGCTTGTATGGAACTTTGGCGGATCATGGGGCTTGTTACCTGAAACCAAAGGGTGAATTATTTAGACGTTTTGTGGAGATATTGCGCGATCGCCATATCCTAGAAGTTTGGACAGATGAGGTTTACGAACTTACAGCAGGCGCTCCTTTATCTGAACCGAAAAACCGCAGTCCGCGTTATGTTGCACCTGCGGGAATGAGTGCGATTGCTAAATCCCTCGCCCCAGGTTTAGAAATATTACTGAATCAGCGTGTCATCGCTATTACCCCAACTCCCGAAAATAGCTGGCGTCTGACTCTCGAATCTAGTAATGAAGAATTAACTGCAAAAGCTATAGTTGTCGCTATTCCTGCACCCCAAGCTGTGATGTTATTGGAATCTTTGGGTGAGAGTGTATTGGATGCAGCCTTTCTGAATAACTTGCGTTCTGTAGAATTTTATCCTTCAATTAGTGCGATCGCGGGATATCCTTCTACATCTCAACCTCTCCCTCAATGGAAAGCTCTAACTTTTGTAGATAATGCTGATTTAGCATGGATTGGTTTGGACAGTAGCAAGCGTCCTAACCCTCAACAACCACATTTTGTGGTGCAAAGTAGCGCTGATTTTGCCCAACGTCATCTAGAATCACAGGATTTACAACCTGCCGGACAATATATGTTGCAACGAGCAGCTGAATCTCTGTCCCTTCCTTGGCTGAATACTCCCGAATGGATGCAAGTACATCGTTGGCGTTATGCCTTTCCTAGCCATCCTTGGCACGAAGCTTTTTTATCTGCTGGAACTCCCTTACCTTTAGTTTGCTGCGGTGATTGGTGTGGCGGCAACCTTGTGGAAGGTGCGATGCTTTCTGGATTAGCTGCGGCTGATGAAATTAACAATCAGTTACATCATTTATCTTTTGACAATGTGAACTTTTTAAACAATTTTTCCCGATCCTTTCATCTGTCGCTAGACTGATCCTGCACTATTGTGAGTCGTTATTTTTCTGACTGACTAAATAAAAGTGCAACAAATAAGTTTTTTTGATGAAATAGCAAATTTTGCTGCCAACCTAAAAAGTGATGCCAATTACCCAAAAAGCTTAATTTCATGAAAAACTTGCTCCTAATTCAGGTTGTTTTACTGCTGTTAATCTTGATCCCCTAGTCGTTGTACTGCGTTTTATGTAGATTTCTGCCAAAAAGGCACAAATTTTAAATAATTAGGATTATAAATATAAAATGTCGGTAACTTACTAGCTTATTGGACGCTGTTTTAATAAGTCATACTGTGAAACAGTATAAACTTTAACTAAAATAAGCAAAGCCGAATGTCTGAGATTGTATCAAGATAAAAGGCTAGTTTTGGGGTTGATTGCATCTGTAAGGTGAATTACTTTTAACTGATTGTCATCACGACTTTGCCATCTAAAAAAGTTATTCTCTCCAACAAGCATTGACTTGATTAAAAAAGGAGTTAAAAACCATGAAAACGGTAGTCAATTTAACACAACAATCAATAGTGGGAGAAATTGAAAGTATTTTGAATACATATCCATCCCATCCATATCAACAAGCCTTTGCGATTCCTGATTTACGCCAAGAGCTAATTACTTTCGTCCTCAACCGCATTCCCTCCTTTTACAGCGTCGTGTCTGATGAACAGATTCCAGCGGAGGCTGAACAAGGAAGCTTGGCTTATTACAAATTGCCTCGTAAACCTTTAGAACAGCAACTACATTTACAGAATTTGATTCACCAAGGCATTTGTCTAATAGTTCAAGAAAAGTCAGATTGGATTAGCCATCGTGTTAGTGAAACAGTTCAACCAACTTGTGAACCCTCTCACTGGTTTGGTTAATATTTCTAACAAGATTTGGCTCTCTGCTGAGATATCAATAACGTCCGCAGTGAATTTTGAATATTTGAGTTAATCCCACGATTAAAGGCTGTGAGATTAGCTCAATATTTTTTTAAGTATATTCCTATTGAGGTGTAAACTTTGACAATCACTAAGTTCAAAGGATATTCCCAGGATATGAAAAAAATAACTGCTCTAATGCTAAGTATTTCCGTGACTGTCGGGGTAGGGGCATTAACACCCAAAGTCACTAATGCCCAATTGTTTTACCCACCAGCAAGCGATCGCCATTCATTAATGGTAATTGGTCAAGGGGTAGTGAGAGTGCCAGCAGATACGGCGGATATTGAGTTGGTATTCAGTAGTGGAGGTAGCAATGATGAGTTACAAACGCAACCATCATCTCTACCCGAAACCCGCCGCATATCTTCACCCTCCGGGTTCGGCAGTCCCTCTTTGTTGGAACAACAAGACCGGGCTGCCTCACCAACTCTACTTTTGAATTACAAAACAGCAGCAGAATCTTTACCAAGTAAAAAATCCCTAACGAAAGCAACTCTTCAGCCTGTAGTGGATAGCTTAGTTGCTAAAGGCATTAGGGCTGATAAAATTCAAGTGCAAATTAATCCTAATGCCAGTGAAAATAACGCCAAGATATTGGTGAGACTAGAAAAACCAACACGCGATCGCGTCCAGGAAATTGTTGCTACAGCGAACCAGTCCACGAGCCAAATTGAAAACCTTTCTGTCAAGAGTGTGGGTGTTGACTATGCGGTAAATGACTGTCAAGCTTTGCAGAGTTCAGTTTATCAATCAGCGATGAAAGATGCTCAAAGCCGCGCTCAGGCTTTAGCAACTGCGATGCAAGTTAAACTTAGTACTCCTTCTGTCGCCGAACCATTTTACACATTATTTTATCCCTCATGTAGTTCTAAAACTGGAGTTCCGTTGCCATCATTTGCTAGTTTTTTATTATCACCAGCTTACGATCCAGAAGCATCGGCAGAAGTTGAAATGAAAAAGGATATTTTTGTGACTTATACAACGAAATAAACGTTTATATTTAGGGCGATCGCACTTTGATATAGTCTAAATCAGAAGTGCGATCGCTTAATTATTTTATTCTGAGTCGAATCAATAAGGATAGGTGCGATCGCACTTATTGTTTTTTTCATATTTTGCGGGTTTAACTCCATAGAATTTTTATTTTTATCTTGATATGACCCAAAAAATACTTAGAGAAAGTTCTAGTATTTACAACTGTATATTTGAATATTTTGCTCTAACTTCATCGTAAAATTTTACGGCTTTTACTACTGACAAATAAATAATGATCTTAATAAAATGTGCTTAACAGATTACAAAAAATATAGTTTTATTTTGAGAGAAATAATGGCACAAGGAGATCACATATACTGTAATATTTATCAGAATGGTAAATCTCTCTATCATCATGGAATTGATTGTGGTAACGACACTGTTATTCATTACCAAAAGAATTACAAACAAGAGAAAGATGGAATAATCCTCTGGGTTTCTATGACTGAGTTTGCTAAAAATAGGAAAATTTATATTAAGAAATATGAACAGTGCGATCCGCCGATAGTTGTCTTTCTGAGAGCAAAACGAAGGTTAGGAGAGAAAAACTACAATATTTTTTATAATAACTGTGAGCATTTTGCACATTATTGTAAAACAGGCGAACCAAGTAGTCCTCAAGTCGATAATGCTAAAAAAATCATAGGAGATAATGGTATTGCTGTCGCTGATAATGTTATTAAGTCGGTGCAATCAGCAGCCGATCAAAGTAAAAAATATATACATAATATACATAAAAATATCGAGGATACATTAAATTTTTGGAAAAATAAAGATGACGACGATAGTGATAATGGTTTTTTCACATTACTTTAAAAATAGGGCAAACTTTTTTTAATTTCTGCTCCCACTGTCAGATCGAAATTAGCAAGCCAAATATAGGAATCCGGTTTGATTCCTATATTTACTTGCGTGGGCAGGGAACAGGAAAGAAGGCATACATCCGTACTGAGTCTTGTTCAAAAATCAAATATGAGTCCAAGATCACCCCGTTTAGGAGATGGATATGTAACAATTAATCAAGTCTCCTGTCTGTAATTCCTGCCATTCTCTATCTTGCTCGTAATGTAATAACATTAACTCAGCCTGTGCTGCCAATATGCATCGTCGTTCTTCTAATGATAATTTCATAAACTCCCGACGGCTGATACTCTTAGCTTGCACAAGTGTTTCTGAAGCTTCTAGCTGTGGTATGTCTCTCTGAGGAGTAGAATTTGAGATTTCCATACTTTCCCAGTAATTTTTATAAAAATTCCTAATTTATATTTATTTTACTGCACAGCTATAATATGCGTATTCATAATCAAAATCAAATATTCACTTGAATCTAGATTAGATTGCTGATTTAAAATTCTAGTGATGATAAAAACTCCAGAAATGTTTGTGACAAATCTGGAGTCAGGAAAGATACGCATTTACCTATACCAAATTTTCACCTTGAGATAAACCTACGTCATCAGGGTATACACTCAAATACAGATAAAAGTTTTTGAGGATTCTCGTTACACTCCTTCTTTGTTGGAAGTAACGCAAAACAGCCCCAGATAATCTGAGGCTGTTTTGCGAGAGTTGTTTGGTAGGAGGGGTACATCAATAAGTGATACCCATGTTAAATATAGATAATTCAGTATGCATCCTTATTCAGCGATGTTTTGCCATATCAGGATGATTGGGAAAATTTTTATGGCTTTTTTCAAAAAAAACTCCAGATGCACTTAAGGCATTCTGGAGCAGTAACAGGTTTCTAACATCAATCAATTTTTACATCTGCGATCGCCCGATGTCGTTAGGGTATATACTCAAATGTGTTTTATGTCTACTTATCCGCAAATCGACCAACAAGTTACCTTCTTTTCTACCCATAACCTCAATGTATCTACAGATTTCTACGAACAAAAGCTAGGTTTGGAGTTATGGCTTGACCAAGGAACTTGCCGAATTTATACTGTTAGTGGTTCTGGATACTTAGGATTGTGTCAAGCAAGCGAAACATTGGCTCCTCCAAGCGATAAGCAATCAAGTGTTATTTTTACCCTAGTAACACAGCAGGTGGATGAATGGTTTGAATATCTCAAAAAACGTGGCGTCGAATTTGAAAAGCCACCGACACTAAATGAAAAGTACAACATTTACCATTGTTTTTTCCGCGATCCTGATGGTTATTTGATTGAAATTCAACGTTTTGAGACTAAGGACAACAAAAAAGACATAACCCAATAAGTTATGTCTAGACATTTAATTTACAGGGCAGGATTTTTACAGGCTAGAACTTTTTGATTTACTAAGGTACATAATACCGACTAATGCTGTATAAACATTATCGGTAGAAATATACCTTTTCTTTCATAGATTTATCGGGATAAGATGTGGAGTTTATGCAGCCACAGAAAAATATTTACATTTATTTACAATTGCCGCTTATGTATCGCTTTTGACCTTTATAGAATGTCCATCTAATTGACGATCAAAAAACTCTCTTCTCTGTGTAAATGCTGATTTTAACCAGAGTTAATATTGGATTGCAAAAGCTAGAATACATTGTTGTCAGTATATTTTCTTAGTAAAAATATTTTTGGAAGTATTTATTTATTAAATATGCTACTTTTATAATTATTTTTAAGCTAATAAATATTGAGTGTATCGCTTCAAGAAATCTTTTATTAGGGTGACTACATGATAGCCGAAAAAATCAAATGGTTGCACACAGCACTACAACCTAAAGGTTCAGTGACGAAAGCAATTTTCAAACATATTCTATGGTGTGGAGCTTTTGGATTTTTAATTTCTTTGCTTTACTATTTTGACAAGCCTGTATCCCAACCTATTTTAGGAAGTGTTATTCCTAGTATTGTTTTAGGTTTGTTACTTGTCTTTCGGACAAATACTGCTTATGAGCGATTTTGGGAAGGTAGAAAATGCTGGGGATCTATAGTAAATAACGTCCGAAATCTAGCGCGGCAAATTTGGGTATCAGTAGATGAAATTTCACCAGAAGATAAAGACAAGAAAATTACAGCATTAAACTTATTGGCGGCTTTTGCGGTAACAACTAAATTACATTTGCGAGGAGAAGCTGTCAATAGCGAGTTAGAAGATTTAATGCCATCTACTAAGTATATAAAACTGAAGATTATGAATAATCCCCCCATAGAGGTTGCCTTTTGGATAGGAGATTATTTACAGGAACAGTATAATCGTAATTGCCTTAATAGCTACCAGCTAACATCAATGCAAGAATTATTGAATAATCTTGTGGATAACTTAGGTGCTTGCGAACGTATTTTAAAAACACCTATGCCGCTTGCTTATGCTCTTCATTTGAAGCAATTGCTAATATTATATTGTTTTTTGCTACCATTTCAAATAGTTGATAAGCTCGGTTGGTGGACAGGTTTAATTTCTGCTTTGGTTGGGTTCACTGTGTTTGGCATCGAAGCCATTGGCTTAGAGATAGAAAATCCCTTTGGTTATGACGCTAATGATTTACCATTAGATGCAATTTGTGAAACAATGAAGCGTAATATAGACGATTTAATTACTTTGACTCCGAATGCGCGATCGCACACAGAAAATATATGATTAAAACAGACATTACAAATTAATATAGTATTGAAAATACTTCTTGAATAAACTGGTCATATAGTATTGAGTCTTCGCTCAATACTTCTGTCAAGTTAAAATAGGTGGATATTATTGGATCATTTTGAATACGGGTGTGTACTTCAGTAGTGATACAACTGGCAATTAAAATAGATTTAACCTTTGGGTTCCTCCGAAAAACTTCTTCAAAGGATTTTTTAGCAGCACCGTAACGTTCTAGTGCTCCCGCAGGATCAGTTCCTCCTTTTATCTCAATTACACCTATTGTTGTACCTTGATTGTTTAAAAGCGAAATATCTGGCTCACTAGAAAAAAGTATAGAGGTTTGATTAGCCAACATTACGCCACGATAGTCCTCAATATTTCCTAGTTGTTCTTCAAGTTTGGCAGGATTATATACTTCAACTTTTGTACCCTGACGAGGAATAAAAGCAGCAAGAAGATTGCGTTCCTTAACCTCTTTGATAAGAAGTCGCTGTACAACTTTTTCTGCTTCTTCCCCAATAGCATTACGCCAAGAACCGTCTATTTGTGTCCCTGTTGAGGCTAGTAGTAGTCCATATAGTTCTTCCTCAGTCAAACTTTCTATAGAATTATCAATTATCAGCGATATATGTTCATTAAAAAGTCGAGAAAGAACTAAAACTTTATCTTCTCCTATAGAATATTTATTTTCTTGATCGAGTTCAATTCTTTTTACATCAATTGCTGCTAAGTACTTAACAGCTTTCTGAGAAAGCGCCGCAATATTACGATAATAAGCTAACAATGAAGAATGTTCTCGAATTAACCTGGGATGGCAAAATACTTGAATTAGCTGCAAATTAGGATGTTCATTGATATAGGTAAATGCTTCTTTTCCAATACCCCATTCTGCCCAATTTTCCCAACTATATAAATGATTAACTGGTAACAATGCATTTATTTGAGTTGGCAAAGAGAGCGTTTTATATTCCTTAAGCTTGCGATAAAAGAAGGTTGAACGCAAACGATAGTTTATACGATGCGCCTCAATTAAGATATTTGTTTCATCTAATGGCTCAGTACTCACTTTTCCCAAATATAAACACATTTACGTAGTTCTGTGCGCCCATGATTTCCCATTTGCTGGCTACTATTTCCTTTACCTCTTCCTAATGTCCAAATATATCGCGTTTTCAGTCCAAAAGACTCTGCGATATCTGATAAAATTAGGTCTACAGGAACTTCTTCTCCAGCATACCTTACGTTATCATTTACCATTGCGACTATACCGCCAGGTTTAAGAATACGAGCTAATTCATAAATTACAAAGCACATTTCGTAAAAATAATTACCTACCATTCTGACAATATTATCATTATTTAATTTACCTTGTTTTTTATAATCTTCTAGTATTATTAATACTTCTTGTAAAGCAGCCTGATTTTTAAAGGTAGAATCTATTTTTAAGAAATCCTGATATAGATTCTTAGCAGAATAATATTGTTCTAAGTAATTACGCTTGTCACGGTTTTCTACAGTGCATGATAGCATCTGCTGACGTAAATATTTTACTTTTTCTTCACTACATCCCAAAAATGCGAGTTCAAGAGCATACGTGCGAGTGTAATCATATCTATTAACATAAGGTGGAGACGTAATGACAAAATCAATACTATTCTCTTGGAGAGTTGGAAGAATTTCTAAACAAGAACCTTCGTAAAGGTTAGGTTCTATATTTTTAACAAAATTAGATTTAGTGGTTGCCAATTCTAATAGAAAATTATCATTAAATAAATTTAGTTGCACAGGACTGATATTTAAATCTGATATAATTTTTTTTAGTTTTCGATTAATTGCATCTTCAAAAGATAAAATTTCTCCTTTATTAAATTTACTATTTCCCTTTGAGCGACCTGAACGGCTATCCCAGCGCAGATATTGTCCATCTTTTCTAGTGTAGCTAATATCCTCCAAAATACAAAATGCTGCATATATAAATAGAGTACTGATATCTTTATTTAGAATAATATTTTTACAATAAGATATGTAAGCAATTAGTTTTTCTTCATTTATCGAAGAAAATGCTCCACGGGTTATTCCTAAATGATTAAATATGAACGATTCATCATAATATTTTTGAAAATTGATTTGTTTGAACTTTGTAATTTCTAAATTTAATAACTCTATATCTATTTTTTGAGCGATAATTCGAGCTTGTGTAGCAAAAAGCCCAACAGGTAACAGTTCAATTCCCGTAGTTTGCCACCCTAACGCACTTGCAGCAAACAAAGATGAGCCAACTCCTGAAAATGGATCTATCAGTACACCTGCTTCTGGTTTAAATTCTTGAAGAAGATAGGTAACTATACGTTCTGAAAATCCTTCTCTATATTTGAACCAAGAAGAAAATGGAGTTTGTTTATTACCCTGGTAACTCACTAAGGTTCTATCTAAACAAGAATTATGAATAATCTTTAATTTAAATTTTTCGTAAAGCTCGTTTCTTTGATTTGAAGAGGATATAAGTTGCATCAAATTACTTAAACATTCAACTTTGATTTACAAATAAATATGTTAAGTTAATATTTGTTAGCTATTATTTTATAGTTTTTATTTATTTACAATAAATAAAATTATTATTTCTTAGTTCATAATTATACTAAATTTTTATAGACTCCGAATCGCAATTTCTAACCCTTCACATACACGAGTCAGAAAATCTAAATCCAAAGTAGCGATCGCATCACTAACTTTGTGATAATGTGGATTTCGCAAGAATGCCGTATCTGTCACCATCATTGCTGAATAACCCAAATCCCAAAATGGAGCATGATCGCTACGTCTGGTTTGGGGAACTATTAAACCTCGATTCGGCACGGGTAGCCATTGACTAGATACGCCAGCTTTGCGAATATTACGGCTCATGCCAATTAAGTCAGGCAATGTCCGCAAGTTACCAATTAAAGCAATAAAATCACCCGTATCTGGGTAGAAGCGTTCCAGAGGAGGGGGATAACTTTGGGAACCAGGTGTAGAATCCTTATAGCCCAGCATTTCTAAGGAGATCATTAAGCGTAGCTGTTGCTTTTGTTGATGCAACAGGGCTGCATAGTCAGTACTACCCAGTAAGCCGTATTCTTCCATATCGAAAGCAACCAGTCTTAAGGGATATCTCACAGGTTCGGCAGCAAATTTTCTCCCTAATTCCAGCAACACCGCTACACCTGTAGCATTATCATCAGCCGCAACTGTTCCTGGAACGCCATCATAATGAGCGCCAATTAAAATTGGTAGTAAATCCTTTTTTTGCCCTTTAGCTTGGGATGGTAAATTTAATATCAAGTTATTACAAGTTTTACCTCTGACTTCAAAGGTGTGGATTTCCACACTCCCCCATTGAGAAAATTGCTGGCGGATATATTCTTGGACAAAAAAATGTCCAGCCGTTGCCATATAAGGATCGCGTTCTCGCGCGATCTCACTCAGGGAAGTCTGTAATCGCTCTGTTAAATTCAAATCTTTTAAGTAGTAGCAATAATATGAGAATTTTCAGGCACTCAAAAAAGCAGAGCAGGCGTTGTTAAGTTTAACTTACCAATTTGCAGATAACTTAAACAGAAATAGGGGGATATCAAGAATTGAGGCTGCTTGGGCACACCAACCATCTCAATGCTATCCTAGTCTTGCAACTATCTCCTCTAGCTGCACTTATTAGCTTACTGCCTTAATGATCGGTATTATACATTGAGGTGTTTTTATCTTGTAGCACAAAGCTAGAGGTAGTTCCGCCCAATCATAATAAATATATAAGACACTTTAGGAGAAGAGTAACGCATGGGCAAGGTAGTCGGCATCGACTTGGGTACAACCAACTCAGTAGTCGCCGTTATGGAGGGTGGCAAGCCGGTGGTGATTGCCAATGCAGAAGGAATGCGAACAACCCCCTCCGTAGTTGGCTTCAGCAAAGAAGGTGAAAGGGTGGTTGGGCAAATGGCACGGCGACAAACCGTCCTCAATCCTCAAAATACCTTTTTTGCAGTTAAACGTTTCATTGGGCGTAAGTATGGCGAACTGAATGCAGATTCCAAGCGTGTACCCTACACCATCCGCAAAGACGAAGTAGGTAATATTAAAATTGCCTGTCCTCGTCTGAATAAAGATTTTGCCCCAGAAGAAATTTCGGCAATGGTGCTGAAGAAATTGGCAGACGATGCTAGTCGCTATTTGGGTGAACCAGTCACAGGGGCAGTGATTACAGTACCCGCCTATTTTAATGATTCTCAACGGCAAGCAACCCGCGATGCTGGCAGAATTGCTGGTTTAGAAGTGCTGCGGATTCTCAATGAACCGACTGCGGCATCTTTGGCTTATGGATTAGATCGAGGTGACACGGAAACTATCTTAGTCTTTGACTTGGGCGGTGGCACCTTTGACGTGTCGATTTTAGAAGTAGGCGATGGGATTTTTGAAGTCAAAGCTACCAGTGGAGATACGCAACTTGGTGGGAACGACTTTGACAAAATAATCGTAGATTGGTTAGCAGAGCAATTTCTGGAAACAGAAGAGGTAGACTTAAGACGCGATCGCCAAGCTTTACAACGTCTGATGGAAGCGGCGGAAAAAGCCAAAATTGAGCTTTCTGCTGTCAGTGTCACCGAGATTAATTTACCCTTCATCACTGCCACGGCAGATGGCCCAAAACATCTCGAAACTCGTTTAACTCGTTCCCAGTTTGAAGGTTTGTGTGGTGATTTGGTGGGAAGATTGCGGACACCAGTAAAACGCGCCCTCAAAGATGCCGGACTTTCACCTAGAGACATTGAAGAAGTTGTGTTAGTTGGCGGTTCTACACGAATACCAATGGTGAAGCAGCTTGTACGCGACTTGATTGGCATAGAACCCAATGAAAATGTCAACCCCGATGAAGTCGTGGGAGTGGGTGCAGCAATTCAAGCAGGTATTCTTGCAGGCGAACTCAAAGATGTGCTGCTTTTGGATGTCACACCCTTATCTTTGGGTTTGGAAACCATCGGCGGCGTGATGAAAAAACTTATCCCCCGCAACACAACCATCCCAGTACGTCGTTCTGATATTTTTTCCACGTCTGAAAATAACCAAAATACTGTGGAAATTCACGTAGTCCAGGGCGAACGGGAAATGGCAGCAAGCAACAAGTCTTTAGGACGGTTCAAGCTCTACGGCATCCCACCTGCACCACGAGGAATTCCCCAAGTTCAGGTGTCATTTGATATTGATGCTAATGGAATTTTACAGGTAACAGCCTTAGATAGAACCACTGGACGAGAGCAGAGTATCACCATTCAAGGCGCTTCCACCTTGAACGAGTCGGAAGTGAATCGGATGATTCAAGACGCTCAAAAATACGCCGATGTCGATCGCGAACGTAAAGAAAGAATAGAAAAGCGGACTCGTTCTGAGGCGTTGATTTTCCAAGCAGAACGACAACTTAGAGAAGTCGCCCTGGAATTTGGTATGCAGTTTGCCCGCAGTCGCCGCCAGAGAATTGATAATATTTGCCGACAACTGAAAGAGAGTCTTCAGGAAAATAGCGATCGCGGTATCGATCAAGCCTACGCCGACTTACAAGATGCTCTCTACGAGCTAAATCGGGAAGTCCGCCAGACTTATGCTGAAGATGAAGACGATGACTTGCTTGGGACTATCCGTGACATCTTTACTGGCGGTGATAAGGAACGAGAACGCGAATTTCCCAGAGATACATATCGAGAACGCGACTCATACAGTAAAGATTATGGCAGAGACTATGGCAGAGATTATAACCGCGATAATCGTTCTTCCTCTTATGAAAGCCGTCCTCCACGCAAATCCCGCCCCAGCTATCAAGATAACTGGGATGATGAAGAAGACAATGATTGGTTATAAGAAAAGTTAGGAGTAGAGACGCGATTAATCGCGTCTTTCCAGGAGTTAAAAATAAATCTTTCAACTCATAACTCCTAACTCATAACTCATAACTCCTCTCTTTTAATTCATCTAAAATCTAAAATTTAAATAATTGAACTATGCAAAATTTGCCGAACTTTCGCGATTACTATGAAATTTTAGGAGTATCTAAAGATGCCTCCGGTGAGGAAATTAAAAAGGTTTATCGGCGGTTAGCAAGGCAATATCACCCCGATCTAAATCCGGGTAACAAAGAATCTGAGGAAAAATTTAAGGATATTGGCGAGGCTTATGAAGTTCTTTCCGATCCAGCCAAGCGATCGCAGTACGACCAGTTTAGCCGCTATTGGAAGCAAAAAGGCTTTGCAGGTAACAAACAAACGCCAAAGGCTAAAACTTGGCAAAGTAGCGCTAGCGATCGCAACGGTAATCAAGATGTAGATCCCAGCCAATTCTCCGACTTTGAAAGCTTTATTAATCAAGTTATTGGCGTTAAAAATAAAAGTGCGGCAAATAACTCCAGTAATGGCAATAATAGCGATCCGTTCCGTTCTCCCAGAACAAAAGTTGCATACACAGTTAATCCCCCACCTCGCACCACCCGCCGAGATATAGAAGCTAGATTAACGCTACCACTAGAAAAAGCTTATCAAGGCGGTAATGAACGCATTCGTTTGGAAGATGGGCGATCGCTAGAAGTTAATATGCCTCCAGGTATGGTAACAGGTCAAACCATCCGTTTGCGGAACCAAGGCGTTGGTGGTGGCGATCTATACTTAAAAATTACCGTTGAACCTCATCCATTATTTAAGCTAGAAGGTTTAAATATCGTCTGCCAAGTACCTGTTACTCCCAGCGAGGCAGTTTTAGGAGGACAAGTAGAAGCACCTACTCTTGACGGCCCTGTGAAAATGACCACCCCTCCCGGAGTCCGGTCTGGTCAAAAATTTCGACTAGGCAATAAAGGTTATCCTAACGATGCCGGCAAACGTGGCGATCAATTAGTAGAAATTCAAATAGTTACACCGAAAAATATTAGTCAAGAAGAACGGGAGCTTTACGAAAAGTTGCGGCAAATTGAAACCTTTAAACCCCGTGCTGATTTAATACGTTAGCGACCAAGATACCAATCTTAATAAAGCTATTAACCAGAAGAATGACTAATTTGTAATTAGTCTTCGTCATCTTGAAAAATAGTTTCTATATCTTGTGAGCCGTGTAAGATACGTACAATTTCTATGCCTTCGTCTATTAGACTATAAAAAATTAAATAATTTTTCACCGGGAAACTTCGCAAAAAAGGAGCCAATTCATTTCGTAGTCTGCCCATTTTGGGGAATTTGGCCAGTTTTGGAAAGGTTTCTCGCAGAATATCAAAAAGTGTGTCAGCAGCTTTTAAGTTATTTGGAGCAAGATATTTCCATATATCCTCAATATCTTGTGCTGCTTGAGTAGAAATACGAAATCGACTCATAGAGAATCGCTGTTAGCCAAATTTTGCTGTCCTCGTGCTTTAATATTTGCAAAAAAAGCTGAAAGTGACTCGTCGTTATATTCAGTATACTGTCCACTATCGAGTTGCTTTATACCAATGTCAATTTGACTGCGTAATGCTTCTAACTTGAGTTTTTGCAGTTCTTCCTCAAGACGCTGGAGTTCATCTATCATTTGTTGAAACGCTTGCGCTTCATGTACCACAACCTCAGCTTTCCCATTCACTGTTAGTACAAGTGGGGACTTTGTGGCCTTGATTTGTTCTACGTAATCTTTGGCATTGCGCTTAAAGTCGGTAAGAGTTTGAATATTTTCGAGATTAATTTTGATCTGCATCGCATCTAATTAAATGCTTTATAAAATATTTTATCAGATGCTAGACCTGCTGTGTCTTCTGAAATTCACAAAGGATTTAAAATATAAAAAATATCTTTGAGCAAAGTGACTCAAACAGATGTGAATCAAAACGGGGCAATGCCACAAAGCAGCGAACCAACTTATTACTCCCTGCTAGGACTGCATCCCTGGGCATCGGTAATTGACATTCGTCGTGCTTATCGGCAACTGAGCAAACGCTATCATCCTGATACTACAGACTTGCCGACTGCGATCGCCACTCCCAAATTTCAGCAAATCAACGAAGCTTACGCGACACTTAGCCATCCAGAACGCCGATTAAGCTACGATTTGAAAATTGGCTATTCTCGCTTTGGAGTGATTCAACCACCCCCTGATTTGAATCATCCCGTCTCGCATTCTCATGACTGGTCAAAATCAGCTTACCTCGATGCGAGCGATCGCCCTTTATCATCTGGCGAAATATTTGCTTTATTTATGCTGGTGTTAACATTTGTAGGTTGTCTGTTATTAGCAGTTGCCATTGGCTTAACTCGTGGCGAAGCTGCGATCCATTCCCATTTGCTGCAACCAAATACATCTGTACAACAGCAAATTAGCTATATATCGCAATTAATTGCCCATCCGATAATTAAAAATTAAACAATTCCCTAATCCAAAATCAAAAATTCCTATGGCTCTTCTTCCCTCTGATACTCCTTTATATAATCATCCCCTGCCACAAATTGAGCAGTGGCTAAAAGACCAAGGCTGTCAACAAGATGAAACACAAAGGCATTGCTGGCGCGTACAGCGACCTAATTGGCAAGCTGAATTATGGCTTGATGTTGAGCAAATCGTAGTGCGATATATCCAATCTGGGGAAAATGGACAAGATATCCAACGCTCATTCAAGTATTCTCTTAGTCGGAATGATGTAGAAGAAGCTGTGTTTTCTGGGCCATAAGGAAGTGCTTATGTACTATTGGTAGAGCTTCCAATCAGCCTGTTATAGGGCAGCAACTTTGTAATGGCAATTATGTATCAGATTTTGTTACTAATGCTTTAGGAGTAACTTGGCTACAAATTTCCAGTAGTCTATTAACGGCACGGGCTGCTGAAAACTTCTCTGCAACGTATTGGCTGGACTGAAAACCCCGATTAATTGCTTCATTTGGATTATCTAGGCAATATCGCATACATTTGGCTAATTCTTCTGCATCTTCATTTTCAAAAAATAGGCTCTGCGGCCCTCCTACTTCTGACAATCCTCCCATTTTTGAGACAATCGAGCAGGTTTGAACGCTAGAGGCTTCTTGCACTACGTAAGGTGCTGGATCTTGCCAACGAGATGGAGCAATTAAAGCCAAAGCATCTTGAACTTTTAGAAGTACTTCTTTTTGAGGAACTTTACCCAAAAAATTAACTTTATTAGCAATTCCTAAATCAGACGTTAGCTGCTTTAATTGCTGAGATTGTTCGCCATCGCCAATAATAGTAATTTTAAATTCTTTATTTTCATCTTGTAAAATCCGCGCTGCTTTTAATAATATATCTACACCTTTGTCTGTAGCTAATCTCCCGACAAAAATAAAATTATATGGTTGAGATAAATTTTCTAAAGTTTTAAGCTGGTTTTCCGACTTGATTTCAATCGGATTATATAACGTATCAACTGGCCAAGGAAAAGCAGAAGATTCTCCTAAAAAGTTACTACAAGCTGTATGATAATCGGCTAAGAAAGCAGTAGAAAGTCGGGTGCTTAGGCGTGCCCATTTGATCAAAGTGTGTAATTTCCACTTTAATGGATAATTAGCTTTTGGCAATGTGTGTTTAAATTCAGCTTTTAAACGTTGCGTCAAGTTCATCGGCTCATAACTAGTATGAGTAGATTGATAAAGAGAATAATGATATTTAATAATTATCTTTTTTTGCAAAGCTTTACATAACAAAGTAAATAATAAGTCGTTAGAATTCATGTGTACTATATCTGCCCAAGCAATATAACTAAACCATTTAGTGATATTATCTTGTCTGGTCAAAATAGTTTTAACTTCAATTAATCTAGCTTCCAACTCAGGAATAATAGAATAAATATAAGTTAAAACTCCACTAATTTCATTGTCATAATGACGGTGTTGAATTAATATTTTCATACATCAGGTATGGGAAATTTTGTATTTATGAAAATTGTGGTTGAGCATAACTATGAGCGAAAATTTTGCTCAGTCCCAACGAGACACGTTTTGCGATCGCAATCCTCGCTACAGCCATAGTTATAAATTTCCTCACCCATCTACTTAAACCTCATCTACGTTGAAACCTAGAGTTTTTTAAAACATATATTTTTGTAGGTTGGGTGGAGTGAAACGCAACCCAACATTACCACCAAATTTTATGTTGGGTTACGCTATCGCTGCACCCAACCTACAAAACTACTACAGTCATAGTTATAAATTTCCTCACCCATCTACTTATATGCAGTTATAGGAATCATATTTGATTTCTGAAAAAGACTACGAGATAATACGGAGGAAG